>JAKSJJ010000360.1 GCA_024398335.1 Bacteroidales bacterium
TCTGCGTTTTCGCCGCCGGCAGGCAGGGACACGCTCGGTGGACGCTGCCGCGGGCGTCAACACAGAGGAAACAGAGGCGCAGAGACACAGAGCGCCAATGAGGGCGCTTCGCACTATGCGGCGACTTGAAAATGTGATTGTCGAGCAACGAAGGATAGAGGGTGTGTGATGGAAATCAAGTCTCCAGACTATGATCTGACCAAGGAGATTATTCGATGCGCGATCGAGGTGCATAAGACGATAGGCCCCGGCCTCAAGGAGGAAGTCTACGAAGCGGCTTTGGAGTGGGAACTACAGCGGTCAGGTATTAATGTCCAGCGTCAGGTTAAGTGTCCTGTAGTCTATAAAGGAGTCAAACTGAACACGCATCGTGAAGACAAGGCGATGGATATGCTTGTGGAAGGGCGTGTGGTTGTAGAACTCAAGGCTACCCCGGTGATGGATCCGATATTTCGAGCGCAATGCTTGACATATGTCAAGATGCTGGGGGTCAAGACTGGGCTTGTTTTGAATTTTGGACGTGTCACCCTAAAAGAGGGAATTGCCCATGTCATCAATGAAAGCCGCGAGGAGTGTCGGAGACGACTTCTTCGAGAATCTCCCCAGGCCTTTAGAGCTCTTCTCATAGAGGAGGATGGCGTAAGTCCGGAAGAAGCCAATCGGATGCAGATGGCTGGTGATCTAGGGTTGGTGGGAAAGTGAGTATAGGCATAAAATCTCTCCTACGCGCTCTTCGTTTTCGCCGCCGGCAGGCAGGGATTCGTTCGGAGGTCGCTGCCGCGGGCATCAACACAGAGGGAACAAAGGCGCAGAGACACAGAGCGCCAATGAGGGCGCTTCGCACTATACGGCGACAACTATAAAAACATTTGAAAGATTGAACTATGCTTGCGAAGTCGGAAAGTGTGCGTGTAGAGTATGAAATCTCTCCTACGCGCTCTGCGCCTCTGAGACTCTGTTCGCTCTGCGTTTTCGCCGCCGGCAGGCAGAGACCTACTCGGTGGACGCTGCCGCGGGCGTCAACACAGAGGAAACAGAGGCGCGGAGGCACAGAGCGCCAATGAGGG
>JAKSJJ010000361.1 GCA_024398335.1 Bacteroidales bacterium
CCAGTCAATTACGTGCTCGTCAACCGCCGTACGGTAGATCCATCCCTTGGAGTCAAGTTCGTTGAAATGCTCTGTGCCGACATAGAATTTCGGCCATACGCTGATCATGAAACGGGCGTCCATCTTATGGATCTGGTCCACCATGTCCGCGGGATCCGGATAACGTGAGGCGTCAAACTCATGGCTGCCCCACTGGTCATCCTCCCAATACTGCCAGTCCTGGACGATGTTATCGATAGGAATCTGACGGTCGCGGAACTCCTTGAGAGTGCTAAGGACCTGCTCCTGGCTGCTGTAGCGCTCACGGCTCTGCCAGTATCCAAGAGCCCACTTAGGCATGATAGGGGCCTTTCCTGTGAGCTTGCGGTAGCAGGAGATGACTCCGTCGATATTCTCCGCCGCGATGAAATAATAGTCTATCTGGTCCTGCATCTGTCCCCACCAGCTCATCTTCGCCTGCTCCGAAGGATCGACAGGGCTGAGAGCCTTCAAAGCGCAGTAGCTCACGCCTCCGTCCGGCTCCCATTCGATGCGTAGCGGGGCTTTGACTCCCGCCTCAAGCTCGACCTCGAATTTTCTTCCGTTAGGGTTCCATGCGGTGCGCCAGATCTCAGGGGTGACCGCCTCGCCGTTAACATACACCTTCGTGTAGCCCGCATAATAGATATAAAAATGGAAAAGACCGCTCTGGGAAGGCTCAAGGTAGCCCTCGTAGAGAACCTTCGCCCCCTGATATGAGAAATCATCGATGGAATTCATGACCTTGTCACACTGCGGTGTACGCAAGAATTCCTGGGCCAGGGAGGTCTCATTTCTAATTATCTGGACACCCTTGGCGTCAGTGTAAGTTCCTGTGAGATACCCCTTTTCTCCATTTTTGTCATAGAGGGTGAATACCTCGTCAAGCTGGGCGTAATCCCGAGGATCTCCCCAACGGCAGAAACTGTATGAGTCCCAAAGGATACCGTAACGGCGGCTTGAGACCACAAACGGAACGCTGATCTTTGTATTATACTGATAAAGTTCCTCGTTGCGTCCCTTGTAGTCCCACTCGTCAGCCTGGTG
>JAKSJJ010000362.1 GCA_024398335.1 Bacteroidales bacterium
TACCTCTCGTATGAGCAGGACCTCTCGCAGGTGCTCCTGACGGAATTCGGGAAGTACTGGGCCACATGCAATGTCTTGCAAAGCAACAAAGGAGTGTTCGGAAATATTATCCTGAGCAAATATCATCCTGTAGACAGGGGAGAGATACGCTTCGAAAAGAGCACGAACATGGTCGTCAGCGCGGATTATATGATAGGGGGACGCCGTTGCAGGGTGTATAATTGCCATCTTGAGAGCTATAACATGTCGATGAGCTCTCTCGTGAAGTCATTCAGGGAGGAGCCTGATGTCATAAGCGACACGGGACGTAAACTACGCAAGTCCATTCTAAGAAGAAGCGAGCAGGTCGCCCGCGTATTCGCGCATATCAGTACGGCGGAGGTGCCGGCCATTGTCTGCGGAGATTTTAATGACACTCCTGTATCGTACACATATAATGTCTTGTCAAGAGGCCGCAGGGACAGTTTCACCTCGGCGGGAAGCGGGTTTGGAGCAAGCTATTCCCTTCTATGGCCTCTTCTCCGAATAGACTATCTTTTCTATCCGGACAGCATGAACGCTTTAGCTCACCGTTGCCCGAAAGTGAAATATTCAGACCATTATCCGGTCGTAGTAGATTTATCAATATGGAAATAAAAGAAATAGTTGAGGTCCTCCGCAAGGGAGGCTTGATACTTTATCCGACAGACACAGTGTGGGGAATCGGATGCGACGCATGTAATGAGCAGGCTGTGCGTAAGGTCTTTGAACTGAAGAAAAGAGACGATAGTAAGAGTCTGGTTCTGCTTGCTTCTGATCTGGACATGGTCGGCCGTTATGTGAAAGAGTTGCCTTTCATGGCGGAGTCTTTGGTCGAGCTCAATGACGCTCCTATGACCATTATCTATCCTGGCGCGATGACAGGCCCGGGTGCGCTCGCTCCTTCGACTGTCGCCGCCGATGGAACCGTAGGCATAAGGATTCCTATGTCGGATTTCTGCAAGGGGCTGTGCTCTCGCCTGGGACGTCCTATCGTGTCGACTTCCGCCAATATCAGCGGAGAGGCTACTCCAAAGGGT
>JAKSJJ010000363.1 GCA_024398335.1 Bacteroidales bacterium
TTGACTACGCCCACACCCCTGACGCCATGGAAAATGTGCTCAAGACCCTCAGGGAGACCGGCCCGAAACGCCACCTTGTCTGTCTCTTCGGATGCGGCGGCGACAGGGACAGAAGCAAACGACCGGAGATGGCCGCCGTCGCCGCGAAATGGGCTGACAGGATATTCATAACTTCCGACAACAGCCGTAGCGAGAAGACAAGCGACATAATCGCCGAGATCAAGACAGGACTGGACGAGCAGGGACTCGCCAAATCCATAACCATAGAGGACAGAAAAGAGGCCATACGCGCCGCCATAATGTTCTCTCCAGAGAACTCCACCATCCTGCTCGCGGGCAAGGGACATGAGACCTACCAGATAACAGGAGACGTGAAAGCGCATTTTGACGAGAAGGAAATCGTGAACGGGATTTTCTCACAGATGAACAAGTAAAAAATTAAACGACAATGATATACCACCTTATAGATTGGCTTGACGAGTTTATCGATATCCCTGGACAGGGACTGCTCCGCTATATTTCCTCAAGGGCGATGATGGCCAGCGTGCTGTCAATGATTTTCGCCCTCATATTCGGAAAGAAGATGATAGCCTGGCTTCAGAAGAAACAGATCGGAGAAACCATCCGCGACCTGGGTCTGGAAGGACAGCTCCAGAAAAAGGGAACTCCTACAATGGGCGGCATCATAATCATCTTAGCCACCCTATTCGGAGTAGTGCTCTTCGCCGACCTGACAAATATCTACACCCAGCTCCTTATCCTCACCACCCTTTGGCTGGGAGGACTTGGATTCGCCGATGACTATATCAAGGTGTTCAAGCACGACAAAGAAGGACTCACCGAGAAGAAGAAACTCGCCGGACAGTTCATAATAGGACTCATCATCGCGCTCACAGTATGCTTCAGCCCTGATATCCAGACAGATAAGCTCGTGACAACCATACCGTTCGTAAAGGCGCACGAGTTCGACTATTCATGGCTCGTACCGTTCAAGGGCCAGCTCGGGGTATATTGCACCTGGGGCGTCTACATGCTGATGA
>JAKSJJ010000364.1 GCA_024398335.1 Bacteroidales bacterium
ACCTCTATCACAATGCCGAGGACAATCACCACCGGAGCCGCCACAAGACGCCTGAAATCAAACATGTCCCAGGAAAAGACCTGAGGGTCGGTAGAACCGCCGCCCATCATCAGAATATACCCGGAAATCATCACTATAAGACCGACAAGGAGAAATTTCAACCCCTTGGGAGTTATCGCCATTTTTGGATTCATATCAATAGTAAAGTTCACTTTTATCTACGGAGAGCAACTTGCCCAGGACAAAGAAAGTGCTGGCCGCGCAGATGACGATGCCGCTAAGGGCGAGGACGCCCAGCACAAGCGCGACCAGAGACGGACGGAAGATGTCCCCCATCTGCTCGAAGCCTCTATTCAGCGCGGACAGTATAGACAAGAGCATGACGCCGGCCAAAGCGGCGGAAGCGAGTCCCTGCCATACGCTCCTTATCAGGAAAGGCTTACGGATAAAGGCCCTTGTCGCCCCGACCATCTTCATCGTGTGAATGGTGAATCTACGGGCGTAGACGCTCAAGCGTATCGTGTTGTTAATCAATACAAAAGAAATAAACAAAAGCAGGACTATGAATACTGACAACACCAAGGAGAGTTTCCTGATGTTGGCATTCAGAGCGTCAATGAGCGAGCGTTCGTAGACGACCTCCTCGACAAGAGGCATGTCCAGGATCGCGGCCTTCACCATATCCAGGCTATCCGCGGAGACATACTCCGCCGGCAAGGCTACATTGATAGAGATAGGAATAGGGGCGGTCTCGAAGATATCAAGGAAATCTTCGCCCAGCACAGACGCCATCTCCGCTATTCCTTGTTCCTTGGAGATGAACTCCACGCTTTTTATGTAAGGTTTGGAAGCGAGGGTCTTCTCCAGATCATGAGCCTTAGCCTCTGTAGCGGTCTGGGTCAGCATCACGGAGACCTTCATGTTCTCCTTGAAATAGTCCGAGATGCTCCTCGCATTGACCAAAAGCAGCAAAGCGACGCCTACAAGCAAGAGCACCAGCGATATGCTGATGACCGAAGACAGATACGCGT
>JAKSJJ010000365.1 GCA_024398335.1 Bacteroidales bacterium
ATCATCGCTGATGTACTTGATAATGCGGTAACCGCTGATAGTACGCTCCCATGAACGTACCTCATGAGGGGTATCTGCCTGGGCTTTAAGCTCAGCGTTACGTGGAACGTATGACGGGCCATGAAGGCTCTGGGCCATACGAGGGTCGCGGTTCTGGAAAACATCATAATAGTCAAGAGTCTCCCATCCTGCGCGGTTCTGGATACCTGTACCGTCCTTCTGGAGGTAGTGGTTCACAAATCTCTGGGTAGCGCTGCGGCGGGCGTTCTTCATATCGAACTGAACACCGTAACGGACGAGAATCTCAGCGTTATAGCGACGGGCGAGGATAGTTTCTGTAGCCTCAGCGTCATCAAGAATGAAATACTCCCTGTATGAAGCGTCAGTGTCCTTCGCGGCGAGGTGGAGGGTGTTGCCTGTGTACATGGCTTTCTTACCCATGACCTTCGACGCCGCGTCAGCGGCCTGGCGGAGGAACCACTCAGAAGAGACGGTCACATCACCGAAAGTCTCCACATCTTTAGGGACACATACGTCACCCGCATGATATTTACGGAAAGTACCCTCGAAAAGAGCGGCCCTTGACTTAAGAGCCATAGCGGCGTCCTTAGACACATGGAAAAGAGGGTCTGAGGCCCATTTCTCAGGGAGAAGTTCCCATGCCTTGTCGCAGTCCTCGAGCACCTTCATCATGACATATCCGCGAGGCTCGCGAGGTTTGTTCATGCCGGCATTGTCGTCAGAAGCTATGACGGCTCCATACCAAGGCATATCGCCATATTTCTGGACCATCTGATAATAGAACATGGCCCTGAAGAAATAGCATGTTCCCTCGTAAACAGCGCGTACGTCAGCGTCAGAGCAGTTGCCGAGGTTCTCAAGCATGTAGTTGATGTTTCTCAAAGGCTTGAAAGTATCCGCGGTCCAAGACTTAGAAGAAGCTGTCCTGGTGCCTTTCTGGATAGTGTTGAGACCTGAGCCCATGTGGTCATCGGCATAGACCTCGACTACATCCTCCGGAGTAGGAA
>JAKSJJ010000366.1 GCA_024398335.1 Bacteroidales bacterium
CCTCACTCCTGGAACAAGGAATAGCCTTCGCCTCATGCGAGGACCGTCTGTCCATACTCCCCGGTCCCCTGTACACGAAGCACACGCTCGAATCCCCGGACAATGTCTTCGAGATAAAGAAGGACGGAAAAACGATATTCAGCGCTAAGGCTTCCGACATCGAGAGCGGACGCCTTGAAAAAGCGATCAGCGACGCCTCAGAGAAGGTCTCCCTCAGAATAGGAGACTACCTCGCCGTCGAAATCGCTCCCCTTTCCCTCCTCGCCACAAAAGAAGAAAAGGAGATCGCCCTCAGCGGTAGCTGGTGCGGCAATCCCCTCTTCGAATTCCCTGTAATATTCTAGTCTAAATTACTCCGCTTCCTATCATCTCTCCGTCAGGAGCATACCACACGGCGAACTGTCCCGCCGTGATACCTCTCTGCGGGCAGTCAAACAAAATAAATAATCCGTTCTCACGGCAGATAAGATACGCGTCCTGGAGAGGCTGGCGATAGCGGATACGCACCCTATAACGGCGGATTTCCCCGGCGTTCATCTTCATATCCGGACGTATCCAATGAATCTCATCCGGAGACACCCTCAGGCAACTGCGGCTGAGGCCTTTGTGACGATGTCCCTCACCCACATATATAATATTATTAGGTATATCCGTAGAGATGACGAAGATTGAGTCCTGATGGCCGCCGATATTCAAGCCCTTGCGCTGGCCTATAGTATAGAACTGCGCTCCGTCGTGACGACCGACTATTTTCCCGTACGGATTTTCCTTATAACGGGTCTTCTTGATGTGCTTCTTCCCGCTGCGATAAGTCTCAGTCTCGAATTTTATATCTTCGTATGTAATTGGAAAAGAAAGTCTTAGCCACTGCTCATCAGTAAGGGAAGCCATCTTGTCCATGTCATACGAGTTGGCGACACCGGTAGAGGTGCCGGATGCCTTATCCTCGGAGATGTAACCCGTGAGCATATCAAGCGAGGTCCCGTCTTTAATGATTGAGCCCAGAGTG
>JAKSJJ010000367.1 GCA_024398335.1 Bacteroidales bacterium
GAAGCCTCGTAGCTATAGCCTGGCCCTCGTTCTTTCCAAAGGTCCATGTACGTCCTACGGTCGCCTCCGCCCTGACATATTGCGAGAATGGAGTGTTCCATATGATTCCGTGCCCGTCCTGGTCCTTCTTCATCACAGGCTTGAAAGCGCTGAGAAGGTTGCCGGCGAGATCAAGCTGGAACCTTGTGTAGAATTGCTGCGCGCCAGGGTTGCCGCTCGTATTTGTCGTATAATATAAAGTACCTCCGAGTCCAAGGTCGAAGTGGTTCTGATAAGCATTCCTCATGAACGGATCATTCTTGAGGGAATTGTAGAAATTCTCATCCAGCTTTGAGAGTCGCACGACGCTGAGCTGAGCCGGGAAGACCTGATAGGAGAACCTGTCCTTGTATGTGCCTGTATAGCCGTACGAGGCGGAAATGATATTCCTAGTGTACTCAGGACGGTTCTGATAATTATATGAAAGCTTGAAGTCGGTCCTAGGCACGCTCGGGCCCTTGAAATAGCGATAAGGCAGGCCCAGAAAACGCGGAAGACTCAAGCCGGCTGATACTCCCGCCTCAATAGAGCGCACGTCCTTCGCCTTGAATTTGAACTGGAAGTTGCCCATAAAGCCCAGGTTCAACCACTCTCCCCCGTGGAAGATATTCTTGTGATAGTAGGAAACCTGAGGTGAGATACCGAAAAGTCCTGAAGAGTTCACGGACGCCTCAAGGTTGAGCTTGAATCCTTGCTGTTTTGACTGAGAAAGGTTGATGGCGCAGTCGACCTTATTCGAGTCGGCGCGCGACATCTCTATACCCACGACATTAAACACCCTCAGGGCGGACAATCTTGAATAAGTGTTCGCGACGGCAGTCTCGCTATAAAGGTCGCCAGGATGGATGGTGTTCATGCTCGTGAGCACTTTCTCCCTGAACTTCAGACTATTAGGATGTGAAATCGTGACAGTGCCTATGTATGACTGCTCCAAAGGTCTCGCCTGCTCCGGGCTCTCGTTACGAGTAT
>JAKSJJ010000037.1 GCA_024398335.1 Bacteroidales bacterium
CAGCTCCTTCAAAGGACGCTACTCCAATGTTCGTTTACGGTGTTAACCACGAGACTTACGCTGGTCAGAAGATCATCTCTAACGCTTCTTGTACTACTAACTGTCTCGCACCTATCTCTAAGGTCCTCAATGACAAGTTCGGTATCGTACGTGGTCTCATGACTACAGTTCACGCTGCTACCGCTACTCAGAAGACCGTTGACGGTCCTTCAAAGAAGGATTGGAGAGGTGGTCGTGGTATCCTCGAGAACATCATCCCTTCTTCAACTGGTGCTGCTAAGGCTGTTGGTAAAGTTCTTCCTGAGCTCAACGGTAAGCTTACCGGTATGTCACTCCGCGTCCCTACTTCAGACGTTTCTTTCGTAGACCTTACTTGCGAGCTTGCTAAGCCTGCTACTTACGCTGAGATCTGCGAGGCTATGAAGGCCGCTTCTGAGGGTGAGCTTAAGGGTATCCTCGGTTACACTGACGAGGCTCTCGTTTCTACCGACTTCCGCAACGACGCTCGTACTTCAATCTTCGACGTTAAGGCTGGTATCCAGCTCGATCCTACCTTCGTTAAGGTTTGCGCTTGGTATGACAACGAGTGGGGTTATTCAAACAAAGTTTGTGAGATGGCAAAGGTCATCACCAAATAAGTTTGGCTCCTTACAAAACTAAAAGGCGGGCTCCTCATCGAGCCGGCCTTTTTTAGTATGCGCCGCGGCCGAAGCTGTTCAGCTAACGCGGCTATGCGAGGCTTAGTGGCGAGGGCGCGCTCTTAAGGCCTGAGGCGGTGTACTCTTCCTCGAAAATCTCCTTGACGTCGTAACTCCGGCAGGCGCCCAGCCTCATGCTGGGGGCTGTGGCCGCCCATGGCCTCATGAATGGGTACCGTCAGGCGGGATCAGCCCAAGCTGAGACTGCCTGACGGGGGGACGAAGCGCAGCGAAGGCACCCCAGCATGAGGCTGGGCGCCTGCTGGGCTATTCGCAAAACGAAAAATGCGCGGAATCGCCTTAAACGCACATTTTTAGGGTTCCTGGTATGGAAAAATGCGCGAAATCGCCTTAAACGCACATTTCATAATTAAAGGGCAGCCGGCAGGCTGCCCTTTGTAGTTGCATAATTGACGTTTTGTTGCTACTTCCTGCCGGTGAAGTGATCCATCGTGTGGTAGATTCCGAAGACCTCTCCGAAGAACCAGTCGAACACTTTGGTCGGGAGTACGCCCTGCCAGAAGCGGATGAAATGGAATCCGAAAGGAATACCTGCGAAATCTTTATTCTTCTCGATAGCGCGGACAATCTTCTGGGCGGTCTTCTGAGGGTCCAGAATAGGGAAGATCTTTGATTGTACGCCGTCGAACATTCCTGTATTTATATAATAAGGTGCGACTGTGGTGACACGCACTTTGCTTTTCGCGCTGCTGAGCTCTATTCGCATTGAGTCGGACCAGCCTATCGCGCCCCATTTGCTGGCGGCGTACGCTGACATCTTAGGGTTTGAGAGCATTCCAGCGGCTGAGGCTATCGTGCAGATGTGTCCGTGGTCCCTTTTTATCATGTCACCGATAGCGGCAAGGGCTACGAACATAGGAGCTATGGTATTGATGCGTATCGTGCGCTCGATCTCGGAGGCCGTATTCTCGGCGAATGGTTTGTTGCTGGTGACGATTCCGGCGCAGTTGATAAGGATATCAACGCTACCGGCGGCCTGGACCGTCTTAGAGTAGCCTTCGGTCACGATGTCATTGTCGGAGACATCTACTCTGAATCCGTATATCGCGGTCTTGCCCGCGCTGAGGCTCTCGTGCTCCGCTTTCACTCTTTCAATCGCAGCCTCGTTGATGTCCCAGATAGTGACACTCTTGGCGCCTTTCTCGATAGCGAGGCGTCCGGTCAGCCTTCCAGGGCCTGAGGCGCCTCCGGTGATAGGGATGTTCTGATTATTAAACTGGATGTTTACTTGTTTGGTGTTGTACGGCGCGAAGATACTGCGCCCAGCCACATGCGAAAAGTGCCGTTTTTCAACTATTTTGGAACAATAGGCAGAAAAGCGGCACTTTTTATATGTTTAATATGGAATGTAGTCCTTTAACTAGGCCTTCCTCCGACAGGAACGGCGTGGTAGCGGTATCCCAGTCTTTTAAGCTCGATGGACGCTCCTATGCGGAACATACATCTGCATGCTCTCTCGAAGGCCAGAAGCGCGTCACGCGTACCGCTCTCCACGGAGCTGTGACGTATGAATGTCCATGTGCTGGCGCTCAGACACTCGACGATCTTCTTGCTTACGCCCTCCTCTGTGCTGCCTTTGGCGAACGCGAGCAGGTCCCATACGATATGGTCGTCCATGTCGTCAAAACCGCGAGGACCTAGGAGGGTCGCGAATGGCTCGCTATGGTGCTTACCCCAGTCCTGGTCCCACCAATGAGCCACCGCCATGCCCGCGAAAGCGGCGCACCCTACGGCGAACTCCGGATAGTCGTTCACGTTCTTGACCGCGTCGGCGAGATACTCAGGAGCATACTCCTTCCATTTGACGTCGATATCCTCGCTGGCAAGAAGGGTTCCGGAGAGTTTTCCAAGTCCTGTGGCGACTTTAAGCAGTTCCTGCTCAAGAGCGGCCTCGAAAGCGTCAAGTTCTTTTACGTCCATGTCTAGAAAAGATATCCGATGTTGATATAGAACGCTCCTGTACCATCCTGCATGTAGTATGGGCTGGTCTTCTTGTAGAAGCGGCTGATAGGCATTCCGTACTCGAAGGCGACGATGAAGTTCTCGTTCATGATGAAGCGAAGACCTGTTCCGACAGCTACGTGAGGCATTTCCTTTACAAATCCGTCAGGACGGGTGTACTCCTTGACTTTCTGGACCTTCTTTACAGGCTCGCCGTTCTCGATGACCTCTACCTCCTCGAAGCGTATGGCTGCTCCGAACTTATAGTCCTTGTAGCTCTCCCATGCCTGGGTGTATGCCTCTGTTCCTGGCTTATAAGGGGTGTTGAAGTTCATCTTGCGCTGGCGTGTAACCATTGTTCCGTCGCTGAATACGCTCCATGCGAATGACATGTTCTGCTTGAGCCACTTGAAGTTGACGAAGCGGTAGCGGAACTCAAGGTTGTATGAGGCCATGTCAAGACCCATCACGCGGTCACGCAGGATTCCTCGTGTAGTACGGTATCCGCCCATTCCGTCCTTGTCGTCGTTCTCTCCCAGCAGGGTGATGTAAGGAAGTACATAGTAAGGGCAGCCCTTGCTGAACGCTCCCTCATAGTTGAGACGGTAGGCGAAGGTGAGAACGTCGTTCTTGACGATAGGGACATAGTGGCGGAAGGTGAGGGAATACCTATAATAAGGCAGGGTGGTGCCGAGCCATCTAGGAGCGGCTATGGCGTGGGCCTCAGCCCATATTCCTCTTGTAGGAGCGCCTTCCTTGTCGCGGCTGTCGTACATCAAGCCGAGGCGGATCTGGCTGTTGAAGAAGCCTTTCTTCTGGCCTCCGATCTCGGGAATCATAGTCTCGCCGGGGAGGATGAGACCCCAATCTACATACTGCTCGTAAAGAGTCTTCTCAGAGTCAGGGAAGATGTTGAATTCAGGCTTTCCCTTGTTGATGCTGGCTCTGTTGATGGCGTTCTCCCTGAAGTAGCGGAGGTTGTAGCCCGCCTCCCAGTAGAGGTGGTCGGTGATGCGGCCTACGAAGTCTGTCTTGAAGAAGGCGGTGAGTTTGTTCGCTCTGTAATAAGGTGTGTAGAGGAACTGCTCAGGGTCCTGGGCGCCTTTCTTATTAGCCTTTCCTACAGCGAGACGGCCGTAGTCGAGGTAACTCTGGTATCCGTTGAATCCGTAGAAGTCGAACGCCTTGTCGTATGAGACGACGGCGGCTGTCGACCATCTGACGCCAGGGATGAGTTTCTTGTTGTCGTGCATCACCTGGAAGAGCATGGAGCCCTTGGTGAAGTATGACGCCTCGAAATAAGTCTTGCTGAAGTAGTTAGGGTAGTCGGAACCGTCTCCGTAATCGAAGATGTTCAGGATGGCTCCGACCTGGAAGCCTTTGTCGGCGTCGTATGCGATAGCGGGGAGGGGACCGAAGTTCAGTCCGGTCTTTATGATTTCTCCCTTCTCGTTATATACGACTGGCTTTTTTGATTTCTTTTTTGACGTAGAATCCGCTGGTTCAAGGGCGGATGCGGCGATGCATGATAAAATAAGAGCCGCCGCGATAAATACGCGTTTCATCTGATCGGGTTTTGTGGTTGGTTAGTTGTCGTTTTTACGGATTACAGCCTTGTTAGAAAATATAGGCCACTCCTACATGGAGTTGGTCGCGGTGGTAGCCGTAAAGTTTATCTGAGCCGGCATAGCGGTTGAGAACACCGAAGTCATATCCGACGGTGAGGCGAGCCATACCGAGAAAATCAAGTCCTACGCCTGCTCCCGCGGTGAGGTCAAAGCGGCTGTATTCTACTTTGTTCTGGACGGTCTTGTCGTAGATATTGTCCTCGTAAAGAACCTCGAGCTTGCCGTCAGAGCCTTTGCTGGTGCTCTTGTCCTTGCCGAAGAGTCCGCAGTTGAATCCAGGGCCGAAGTACACGAATCCCCTCACGTCGTTAAGGACATAGAAGTTGTAGTTGAAATATACAGGCACGAAAAGGAAACCCTCTTTGTGCGTTGTCTTGACGGTGGAGCTTGTAGAGCTGTTGAAAAGCATCTGGAAATATACTCCGGGAGACATGCCCCAGTTTCCGGCGAGCTTGACATTGTAGTCCGCTCCCACGTAGAAACCTTGGTACGGAGTCTTCGTCGCCTTCTTGTCAGAGGACTTCTTGACGTATTCTCTGGAGTTTACATAACCTGCTCCGGCGGTGAACTGCGCGGAGGCTTTCTGGCCGCAAAGAAGAGCGGCTGCTATCAGTGTGAGTACAACAATCTTTCTCATAATCGAGACAAAGATAAAAATATTGGGGCATATAGTAAAACTTTTCTTTGAAAACCCTTTGTAATTTTCAATTATTGCTATATTCGCGACCGTTTTTCAATAATTTTTTATGGTACGCAGAAATGAAAAAATTCACAGTTCTGATTGTAGCAGGTTTCTTCTGCTTGCCCGCGCTCTCACAAGAGTCTGAGTCAACAGGCAATGTTCCTGAGATCGCGGTAGTCGCAAGACTTGACGCCAACCCTGTGGTTCCTCTCTACAGGCCTCTTGGCAGTGGTTTCGATGCCTCCGAGTTTTTCGGGAGCTCTTCACTCTACACTCTCATCGACGGCAGCGTCGGCGACTGGTTTTCTTATTCTGTCGCTAATCATTGGCTTTCCACGGATCCCGCTTCTCTGTACAAGAGATTTGACGGTGATGATGTCGTGGGAGCTAATTTGTTTTATAGCGACGATGTGAATTGGCTCGATTGGGCCAATGTGACCTTCTCTCTGGGCGGAGACTGGGGAGGATTGGATTTCACTCTCGGAAAGGATGTCACTCTGCTCGGAAGCATGGAGTTCGAGGATTATGACTTCAATTGTTATGAGAATCTGGCTTCCTATTTCTGGAGAGAGTACAATGTCTATCAGTGGGGCGCCTCGGTGCGTTATACGCTTCCTGATGAGATGAACTCGCTGGCTTTCCAGTGGCAGGCTTCTCCGTTTGGCGAACGCACATTCGCCAGCAAACTCTTCAACTATTCCCTCCAGTGGAGAGGCGAGTATGATTGGGGTACATTCAACTGGTCAACTAACTTCATGCAGCGTGACCAGAACAAATATATGAACATTATCGCCCTCGGCCAGGAATTCTACGCGGGCGACTTCACGTTCAGGTTGGATTTAGCGAACAGAGCTTTCACTACTGATAATTTCTTCAAGCAGGAAAGCCAGTTCCAGGCAGGTGTCTTGTATAATATCGCCGACAAGGTGGAGATTGCTCTTAAAGGCGGTCTGAACCATCTGGGAGGTGATTACGACTATCTTTATGATGTGATACGTCCGGAGGTGCTTAACAGCTGGTATGCCGGCGGTTATGTCAACTGGTATCCTCTTAAGGACAGCCGTGACCTCAAGGTACACGCTACTGTGTCATACGGCAAATGGCCTTACAAATGCGCCATGGGCCTCGGTATCACATATAATTTCCGTCTCAACAACCTGTTCAGCAAATAATGGCAATTCCTAACGATGTAATTATCAATATCGAGCACGTGAGCAAGTCCTTCGGCGACAAGAAGGTGCTCGATGACATCAATCTCTATATCAAGAAAGGTGAGTTCCTCACCCTGCTCGGACCTTCCGGCTGCGGAAAGACTACCATGCTCCGCATCATCGCCGGTTTCGCGCAGGCTGACTGTGGAATCGTGTCTATGGACGGCGCCGACATCACAGGCGTACCTCCATACAAGCGCCCGCTTAACACTGTCTTCCAGCGTTACGCCCTTTTCCCACATCTTGACGTCTATGACAATATCGCTTTCGGGCTCAAGCTCCGCGGTGTTCCTAAGGACGAGATCGAGAAGAAGGTGAAGAAGGTGCTCAAGATGGTGAGTATGTCCGATTACGAGGACCGTGACGTGGAGAGCCTCTCCGGCGGACAGCAGCAGAGGGTGGCGATCGCCCGCGCTCTTGTCAATCAGCCTAAGGTGCTCCTTCTGGACGAGCCTCTGGCCGCCCTTGACCTGAAGATGCGCAAGGACATGCAGATAGAGCTCAAGGAGATGCACCGCAAGCTCGGTATCACCTTCATCTACGTGACCCACGACCAGGAGGAGGCTCTTACTCTCTCCGACACTATCGTCGTCATGAACGGAGGTAAGATCCAGCAGATAGGCACTCCTACCGATATCTACAACGAGCCTCAGAACTCATTCGTGGCTGATTTTATCGGTGAGTCCAATATCCTTAACGGAACCATGATAAAGGACCGTGAGGTCAGCTTCATCGGCCATGACTTCGAGTGCGTGGACGAGGGCTTCGGCGAGAACGTGCCTGTTGACGTTGTCGTACGTCCTGAGGACATCTATATAATGAATAAGACTGAGGGCGCACAGTTCACGGGAGTCGTGAAGTCATGCACTTTCAAGGGTGTCCATTACGAGATGTTCGTGGACAGCGATAACGGCTATGAACTCATGATCCAGGACTACAACGCCTTTGAGATAGGCTCGACCGTGGGTCTTCTTATCAAGCCTTGTGACATACAGGTCATGCATAAGGAGAGGGTAGAGAACCGTTTCGAAGGTGAGATGACAGCGGATGACACCGTCAAGTTCCTTGGCGGGGAGTTCAAGGTAGAGCCAGTCGAAGGCGTCTCCGCCGGTGACAAGGTCGAGGTGAGCGTGGCGTTCTCGGGCGTGGATCTTCTTGACCATACGGAGGAGGGAAATCTCTCAGGAGAGGTCCATTTCATCCTCTACAAGGGCGACCATTATCACCTCACGGTGCTCACTGACGACGGCGACTTCGTGTGGGTCGATACCCAGGACATCTGGGACAAGGGCGACCTCGTAGGTATCAACATCGAGTCTAAGGATATAAAGATCACTAAGAAAAATGATTAAGAGACAGCACTGGAGTATACCGTACTTCATCTTCCTGGTCTTTTTCGTAGTTCTGCCTCTCGTTCTTGTGGCGGTCTATGCCTTCCAGGATGGCACCGGACACTTCTCGCTGTCCAACATCGTCAAGTTCTTCTCTGACGGTGACGCTCTTTCCACCTTCGCGGTGTCGTTGGAGGTCGCTGTGGAGAATACCGCGATATGTATCCTTCTTGGCTATCCTGCCGCATGGATCCTGGCGAACAAGAAGCTCAACCGCAGCGCCGTGACCATCGTGCTCTTCATCATCCCAATGTGGATCAACGCCTTGATGCGCACATTGGCTACCGCTGAGCTGTTCAATATGCTCGGAATAGGCCTTGGCAAGGGAACCTTGCTCTTCGGTATGGTCTATGACTATCTTCCGTTCATGATCTATCCTATCTATAACATTCTCAATAAGATGGATAAGTCATACGCGGAGGCTGCCGAGGACCTTGGCGCTACGCCTTCCCAGGTTTTCTGGAAAGTCACCGTTCCGCTGTCGATGCCTGGCGTGGTCAGCGGAATCCTGATGGTGTTCATGCCTACTGTGAGCACATTCGCTATATCGGAGTTCCTCACCAACAACAAGATAAAGCTCTTCGGTACCATTATCCAGGAGAACATCAACTCCTCTATGTGGAACTACGGAGCCGCGCTTTCGCTTATCATGCTGGTGATCATAGGTATAACTACTCTCTTCAATAACGAGGAAGAGACTAAAGAGGGAGGAGTGATCTGATGAAAAGAGTATTATCGCAGATATATGTGTGGATACTTCTTATCCTGTTGTATTCGCCGCTTGTATTCATCGCTATTTTCTCCTTCACTGAGGCGAGGGTTCTGGGTAACTGGACCGGCTTCTCGATGAAACTCTACAAGAACCTCTTCACCGGGGGGATGCAGGGCGCCTCATCGCTTGTCTCCGCTGTCGAGAACACGCTCCTGATCGCCCTGATCGCCGCCGCCGTGGCTACGCTCATGGGATCAATAGCCGCGATCGGCATCTTCAACATGAGAGGACGCGGCAAGAAGACCATACAGTTCCTGAACAACATCCCTATGCTCAACCCTGACATCATCACCGGTGTCTCGCTCTTCCTGCTTTTCGTGTTCCTCCACATCAGCCAGGGATATCTCACTGTCATACTCGCTCACGTGACCTTCTGTACGCCATACGTCGTGCTCAGTGTCATGCCTAAGCTTACGCAGATGAACCCTAATATCTATGAGGCGGCGCTCGATCTGGGCGCCACACCTTCACAGGCTTTGCGCAAGGTCCTCATACCTCAGCTCCGCCCTGGCATGATCAGCGGATTTATCCTCGCCTTCACCATGTCCCTCGATGATTTCGCCGTGACCTTCTTCACCCGCGGAACCATTGGACTGGACACGCTCTCAACGTTCATCTACACCGACGCCCGCAAGGGAGGTCTTACTCCTGAGCTCCGTCCGTTGATGACCATAATCTTCACGATAGTTTTAGTACTTCTTATTGTTATAAATGTACGCCAGGCATCTCTGGCAAAGAAATCTTCACGATGAAAAAAATATTTTCCGCGCTTTTGGGCGCTTTGATGCTCGCTTCTTGCGCATCTGACAGAGACGCAGTTCTCAAGGTTTACAACTGGTCTGACTACATCGATGAGTCCGTCATCCCTGAGTTCGAGCAGTGGTATCAGGAGCAGACCGGAGAGTCTATCCAGGTCATCTACCAGACTTTCGACATCAACGAGACTATGCTCGCCAAGATCGAGAAAGGTCATGAGGATTATGATGTCGTCTGCCCTTCAGACTATATCATCGAGCGCATGCTCAACAACGGTCTTTTGATGCCGCTTGACTTCGCCGCTCTTCCTGACAGCATCAACTATATCAAGAATAACCGTTCGCCATACATCAGCGAGGTCTTCTCCAAGATCAACCCTAAGATCGATGCTAATGATTACTCTGTAGCGTTCATGTGGGGAACCACCGGTCTTCTTTACAACTCAAAGTTCGTCACTGACGAGGAGGCCGCTACATGGGAGGCTCTTCGCAATCCTAAGTTCGAGGGTAAGCTTTTCATGAAGGACGCTCCTCGTGACGTATTCAGCCCTGTTCTTTTCTATCTCAAGAAGGACGAGCTCGCATCTGGCGCCATCACTCTTGATGAGCTCATGCAGGACTCATCGGACGAGTCTATCGCGGCTGTCGAGGAGTTCCTCGCCCAGTGTAAGAACAATATCGCCGGCTACGAGGCTGACTTCGGAAAGGAGCAGATGACTCAGGAGCGCGGCTGGATCAGCCTTAACTGGAGCGGTGACGCTGTGTGGGCTATCGAGGAGGCCGCTGAGGTCGGAGTAGACCTTCGTTACAGCGTTCCTCAGGAGGGTAGTAACGTGTGGTTTGACGGTTGGGTAATCCCTAAGTACGCCCACAATGTCAAGGCCGCTACTTACTTCATCGATTTCATGTGCCGTCCTGACATCGCTATCCGCAATATGGACGTGACAGGTTATGTATCGGCTAACGGCGATCTCTCTGTACTTGAGTCACAGGTTGACGAGGAACTTGACCCGATCGATGTCAGCTACTTCTTCCCTGGTCAGGACAGCGTAAGAGTAAGCCCTGTCCTTTATCCGGACATCACCACTATCGAGCACTGCGCCCTCATGCACGACTGGGGCCAGGACACTGACAAGCTCATCTCTATGTGGAGCCGTGTCAAGGGTTCTAACGCTAACGCTACCACAGTCATCGTTGTCGTAGCTGTCGTGCTCGCCCTTCTCGCTTTAGTGGTTTACAAGCGCTTCTTCGGCCGCCGCAAGAAATCTCGCAGATAGGCTTCTTCGGGCCGGTCCTTCGGGATATTCGGCTTTTTTATAACGCCGCCTCATTAATCGAGGTGGCGTTTTTTTTGTGGGTTGTTATCAGGAATTTGTTAAATTAGCGGCATGAAATGGTATGAGAATATTTTGTCCCGGGTTAAGAATCTGGGCGAAGGACTGAAAAAATCCGTTGTACAATTCCCTCTGGAAGCTCTTTTGGGGCTTGCTTTCTTTGTGGTCGCGCTTGTCGAAGGCGTGAATCACGATGAGGTGACTTTCATGGAGCACTATTTCGTTTGGTTTTTCCCGCTGTATGTGATTCTTTTCTGTGTCCACCGCTTCGGGACAGAGACGCTTAAAGGAAAAATCGCATATGCCTTGACCTTTCTTGCCTGCCTGTCTGTTATTTTGTGGGGAAAGATGGGCGATCCGGAGAAATTTAAAATTCTTAATCCGTGGGTGTTTGCCTGCCTTTATTTTGTCTCGCTATGCCTTATTTTTGTCGGCAAGACAAGAAAGGACGATTCGTCCCTGGCCTTGGATGTCACTCATTATTGCGTAGGACTCTTTAAATCTATACTCGTCGGGACAGTGGTCCTGGGCCTTTGCTCCTTGATAATCCTCTCTATTGACGCCCTGTTCGAGGTGAAGATATTTGACGATGTGATTTTTTATATCGCATACTTTATCTACCTTGTCGCGACGCCGCTTCTTTGCTGCTGGTATTGCTCGGAGCAGACACCTGGGGAGCCTTCGAAACTTTTCCGTCTGCTGGTGGATTACGTGCTCAGCCCGGCCCTCGCGATTTACGCTGTGATCCTTTTCCTGTACATAGCGAAAATCGTCGTCAAGTGGGAACTTCCGCAGGGAGGAGTCGCATATATGGCCGGCACCTTCTTGACCCTCTCTTTGCTCTGCCGCCTTCTGCGTGCTCCGATAAAGGACAGCCATTTTGACTGGTTCTTCAAATATTTTACATACATCGCTGTCGCTCCTTTAGTCCTTTTGTGGATAGGAACGTTAAGAAGAGTAGGCGAGTACGGCATCACTCAGCCTCGTTTCTACCTTCTTGCCTTCACTATCATGCTGACTGTTTACGTGGTCATGCTCGCAAAGGACAGCAAAAAGAGCTTCCAGCC
>JAKSJJ010000038.1 GCA_024398335.1 Bacteroidales bacterium
GGAGTCGGTGGACCGCCTCAGCGCGGCTATCATACTCCAATCATACATGGATAGAAACAAATAGCAATGGTATTACCTATTTACCTATACGGTCAGGATGTGCTCAGAGAAGACGCGCAGGCCGCCGATCTTGAAAAGAAAGAAGAAATAAGCGCCTTGATAGGCTCAATGTGGGAGACACTCGCGAAGGCGGACGGATGCGGCCTCGCGGCCCCTCAGGTAGGAGTCTCCAAGAGAATATTCATCGTTGACGGCACTGTGGTGGCTGACACCTACGACTATCTGAAAGATTTCAAAAGGACAATGATCAACCCGCAGATTATCGAGGAGAGCGCCGAGACATGCTCATACTCAGAAGGTTGCCTCAGCGTCCCTGGAATCTATGCGGAGGTCCGCCGTCCTGAAAAAATCACAATCCGTTACTGGAACGAGAATTTCGAGGAGGTGACAGAGACTCTGGACAAATTCGCCGCCAGGATAGTCCAGCACGAATATGAGCACTTAGGAGGAGGATTGTTTGTCGACAATCTCGCGCCAATCAGAAAGAAAATGATCACTAAAAAGCTCTTGGGCATAGCCAAGGGCAAAGTTTCAACACATTATAAAACAAAATAATTATGGGAGCATTCCACGCATACGACATACGAGGCATCTACAACGTTGACTTCGATAAGACAACCGCCTACAAAGTAGGTTATTTCATCCCTGAACTCCTGGGCACAGACAAAGTGCTGGTGGGCCGCGACTGCCGCGAGTCCTCAGACGAAGTCCACGAGTATCTCCTCAAAGGCATCACCGACGCCGGAGCGGACGTGTACGACCTTGGCTTGAGCTCTACTCCGACAGTATATTTCGGAACAGCGAACTACGGATTCAAGGCATCTGTACAGATTACCGCCTCACACAACCCTGCCGAGTATAACGGAATGAAGGTATCTACCGAGAACGCCCGCGCCGTAGGTTATGACGCCGGTCTCAAGACCATCAAACAGTGGATAGAGGAAGGCCGCCCGACTCCAGTAGCTCAGAAGAAAGGACAGGTATTCCAGCAGCCGGTACATGAGGACTATCTCAACTTCCTCCTTAAATACAAAGGGGACTACAGCGGCATCAAGATCGCTATGGACCTCTCCAACGGAATGGCAAACCTCTACGCTAAGGAAATCTTCGGCGACGAGCCGGTTTATCTTTTCGACGAGATTGACGGACGCTTCCCTAACCATGAGCCTAATCCTCTCATCCTCAAGAACGTAGAGCCTCTGATGAACCTTGTAAAGAAGGAGAAGGCTGACGTGGGAGTCATCTACGACGGTGACGCGGACCGCGTGATGTTCGTTGACGAGAACGGTAAATTCATTTCTCCTGACCTCATGATCGCGGTGCTCGGACAATATTTCCTCGTCGAGAGAGGAGAGAAGGGTCTCGTGCTCCAGGACATACGAAGCAGCAAGGCTGTGGGCGAATATCTCGCGCCTATGGGAGGAGAGATGCGCACTTGGAAGGTCGGACGCGCTTTCGCGGCTGAGAAACTCCGTGAGATCGACGGTGTATTCGGCGGAGAGCTCGCGGGACATTACTATTTCCGTGATTTCTTCTATTCTGACAGCGGTCTTCTCGCGTCAATCATCATCCTCAACGTCGTCGCTTCACTCAAGAAAGAAGGCAAGACCCTCAGTTCCCTTATCGAGAGCATCGAGAAATATCAGAACTCAGGCGAGATCAACTTCCGCATCGAGGATAAGGCCGGTGCTATGGACGCGGTCAGAGATATGTTCATGGCTTCCGAGCAGCATACCGCCTACATGGACTTCGACGGATACAGAGTCGAGTTCCCTCAGTGGTGGTTCAACATCCGTCCTTCGAACACTGAGCCATACCTCAGATTTATCTGCGAAGCGACCTCTAAGGAACTTCTTGACGAAAAAGTAAAAGCCGTACGAGATCTTCTTACAGAGAAGTTCGGCGCTAAATAGACCAGACAAAAACATGAAAAAATTCCTGACCACAATTACAGCGGTTACTCTTTGCCTATTAGCTGGCGCCCAGGAGCAGACTTCAGCCCCTGTGGATAGTCTCGCTATATTAAAGGCGAAAGTCAAGGAGATGCAGGCCATCATCAACCAGCTCAACAAGCCTATCGCCTCTATGGACAAAATGTATCCGGAAGGAAAGGATACGCTTGACACCGGCAACGAGGCCATCCAGGTAGTCCTGAGCCAGGACGGCAGCTATAGATTCGTCAAGAATCCCGCTGTGGGAGCGAGCAAGGACATATTCGAGAAACATTGGGATGAGTACTCCACCAACCCATATCACATCGGATTGGATCAGCTTCCGCAAAGAATGACAATATGGCTCGTCGACAGCCTGAGCGGCTATCATCATCCATATCCTCAGGCACAGAGGGTCAGCAGCAATTACGGACCTCGCTGGGGTAAACGTCATCAGGGTATAGACCTGCCTTTGACCACAGGCGACCCCATCTATGCCGCATTCGACGGTAGAGTACGAGTATCCAAAGTCATGAACGGCTACGGCAATATCGTAATCATACGCCACACCAACGGCCTGGAGACCTTCTACGGTCACCTTTCATCAAGAAAAGTTGAGTTCGGCGACTGGGTCAGCGCGGGTGACGTGATAGGTCTTGGAGGAAGCACCGGACATTCTACCGGTCCGCACCTTCACTTCGAGACCCGTTATATGGGATATGCCTTCGACCCTCAGTGGGTTATAAACTTCAAGACCGGCGAGCTCAGACATCGTCTTCTTGTGCTTAGAAAACAGTATTTCGGAGATTACTGCACCTTCGACCAGAACTGGGACGACGAGTCTTTCATCGAAGATAAGATCAAGCAGATCGAGGCTGCGCAGAAAGCCGCTACGGCCGCTCAGTACTATACCGTGAAAAGCGGAGACACCTTAAGTAAGATCGCCGCCAAGTATCACACCAACGTTTCCACCCTCTGCAAGCTCAATGGAATGAAATCAACATCGACTCTCAGCATAGGCAAGAAACTTAGAGTCAAGTAAAACGGCTTAACGACAAGAAAAAGGGTTGACTAAGTAATTTTAGTCAACCCTTTTTTCGTGCGCGAGATGAGACTCGAACTCACACAGGTTTTACCCCACTAGCTCCTGAAACTAGCGCGTCTACCATTTCGCCACCCGCGCATTGAGACTGCAAATATACAAAAAATTTCGCAGTTCCAATTTTTGTTGGACTAAATCTCGACATCAAAGGTCACAGTTGTGGTCCAGTCGCCTACGACAACAGAAATAGACATCAATGAGAAGTTGATTGTCACGTCTATGTCCTCAAGGTCGGGAAGACTCCAGTCAAAGCCGCTGGAGGCTATGTACTCCCCCAGAGCGAAGGTCCTCGCCACCTTGCCGGAGTCATCCACCTTCAAGGTGAGCGACGCATCCTTCTGGCGAGGCACTCTTACTCTGCACATCCCGTCATCATCCGGTCTCGCATTGACTCTGAAGGCTCCGTCCAGCGGCCTTCCGGCATTATCAAACCCACAGACATCACCTTCCATTATCAGAGAATACGGCAGGCTTCCATCGTCTCTTAGCATCTTGATTGACAACATACTGAAAGATTTATGAAGCACCACGGTATCTTTTCTCAACTCGGAAGTATACTCCAACACGTCACCCCATAGATATACCTCAGGGCAGTCCCCTCCAAGAGGAATCACCACGCCCGGCTGCTGAGCGTTATCCACCGTACTCACACAGACGTCAATCTTCTCCCGGGGAACCTCTATGATATAGTCGCTCTTATACCCACCGAAAGGGACCAGTTCATTAAATCGGAAACCTCCGTCCGAGAGAACATTCACGTTGACTTGCGGAAAGCGCTGATGATCAAGTCCGCTCATATCCAACTGCAACCACCCTGGGCAATCACACCGTCTCTCTTTTACTGAACATGACAAAAACAACGACACCGACAAAAGCACCAGAGCCATGCCCGCCCGGAACGGAAAGAGTCTCCTTTTCATAATACACTATTTATTTAACAATATCAGATAGTAACCTCTGTCTTCGGTACGACAGTCCAATCCTTTACCTCGACAGTGAATGAGGCCGTACCCACCTCTATAGGAGTATCCGGGTCCGTTGAACCTAAACGAGTGATAGTCAAAGACGGAATCTCATAAGAGCAGTTCGCCTTGATTAGAGGAAGATTTATAGGATAGTACCATGTATGGCCCGCGATTACGGCCTCGACGACAAGCCTGGTATAGCGAGGCGACCAGTCCTTTGATGAAGAGTCAGAGCTTACCGAGTTAGGATAGCAGTAGAAGTTCATCTGGGTTCCCGCATTCAGCAAAGAAGGCAACTCCGAACAGTTCTTCTGTTTATTATACCACTTGGAAGGTACCGCTGAAGAACCTCCGAGCAAGGACTCACCTGCGACATTGATAAGATAAGCGCCGCTTACCTGCAGCTGCTCGCCCTCATACGGACCAGTCAAGGCGTTGATCACCTGACCGAGCTTGACTCTCGCCACAAGCCTTGAGACCTCAACAGTCACCGCTGAAGAAGTCGTCACCGCTGTTGCTCCCGTCTTTCCGTACATCACGAATTTCGACGGGGTATTGTCGGAAAGATCAGATACAATTTCTTCAAGGTCGGAAACACTCACAAAAGAAGGAATCTCACCCGAGTAATTTACAAGTGCCGCTACGACCTTTGTTCCTATGGAAACAGACACATCCACAGAAGTTGAGGAGCCGTGCGCCGAAGCTTCGACTCTGCTGCCGTCCTCGTTGAACACGAATACATCAAGGCTCGATACGGCCTCTTCCTGCGCTGTCTGTGAAGATTTTGTCAAAGGGGTACGTAAAGCGACAGACAGAGTCGCCACAGCCTCGGGGAAGTTCTGTTGGGGAGTGGAAACCGGCTCCTGCTTTGAGCAAGATCCCGCGAGAGCAATAGCAGCCAAGGTCAGAAATAAAAGATTTTTGTTCATGATTTAATTATTTAAAGGTTAATGAATTTCAGCAAATAACTCATTTCAGGGTCAAGATTGGCCCTATGAAACATCGAAGGGTCCAAAGCGACACATTCACGGAAGGAAGCCAAAGCTTGCGAGTGTCTGTCCAAGCGAGAAAGGACCAACGCTTTAAGGTAGAGTTCCCTTGACGAGGAGCAATTCATGTGCTCGAGAACATCCAGAGCCGTGTAATTATATCCCGCGGCAGCAAGGGCCAGGGCACTGTTATAATCCCCATACGGACGCAATTTTTCCACGGCTGATTTGTAGTCAAGTTCAGACAAAGCCCTAAGACCTGACGCATAGACGGTGTCCAGCTCCGTTGTGTGAATTGTATCCTGCACCATGCCTCGCCGATGAAGATAAAATTCTATCTGTACCGTTCGCAGACGAGGATAGACATGCTCCCGAAGATATTTATAGCAACCCAGGCGCGCTATCCTCCCCTCAACGGCATCCCTGTCCGCGGAGCTTCGCACCAACGAGAGAAGCTCTTCCTTCTCACGCTCCGATACGATACTGTCCCCCACCGCCAAAGTCTCGAACATCTCCCAATTCTCCGCTACGGAGCGAGGCTTTATCTTCCATAAATGCAGATCATCCATATCCTCGAGAACCGCCACCAGAGAACGTGACCTGCGCGACGAGAGTTTCTCGTTATAGCGATAAGATCCTTCCGGGGAACAACTGGCGGTGAGCACTATAGAATCCGGTTCAAAAGCCTCGTCAACTGACATATCCCGCACACACTGCGCGATTCGCCGAAGCTCCGACGCGTTACTGCCCAAAGTCGTATCGATGGCGTCTTTTCCCAGGGCGAAATCAATGATGGCCATAGTTTTATCATAAACCATTCTCTTGATTATCATAAACTTGTACCTGTCCACCTTTTCCACGAGACTCGAAAGCGAGCTTACATAAAAGACCAAGTCCTCAGCCGGCTTTCCCTGGGCGAGCAGTTTGTCCTGCTCATATACCTGGGCGTTCAAGGAGAGTTCAATCTTGCGAAGCCCTTTTCTTGAAGACACGTCCTGTATGTAGCGGTACACGAAGTCTCCGTTCTCGTCAAGAAGGACAGTATCCAGTCGTATTCCGTCCGAGACAATCGGTGACTTTACATACTTTCCGTACATTTTCCCGCTATTATTCTTTCGGCGCAGATTAGCCATCTGACGAAAATGGTTAGTATAATGATCCACAGCCTGGGCGCAGGTGACTCCGAAAAGGTTCTCCGCCCCAGGGTCGCTGACATACGTCGAATCCGTTTTCAGGGCATATATCTGAGGATAATGGCGGCTGAGGAACTGTTCGAACTGCCCTATCCTGACATAGTCGGTAGAATCCGGCAATATGCTCGCAAGGAAAGCCTTATATCGCTGATAACCCTTTAGCTGCGCCTTCCGATACCGCCCTCCGGTAACGAGGACTCTCTCCAACTGGACGGTATCGCCCATCATTCTCAACGAAGGAGTGAAGCGCAATTGCCACCTAGGATCCCGCACCCCGGCCGGTACAGTGATGTCAAATTCCAGGCGCAGTTTACCCAAACGCTCAGCCACATGGCGGAAACGGGCGGTGACCTTCGACGCACGGATGACATCTGTAGCTACCATCTCGCCGCTCTGGTCATCCTTAATCGCCCTCATAATCTGCGGGTCAGAAGAAAAAGGGATTGTGTCCACCTGGGACTCAGAGGGCAGTTCCACGACTTCCTCGTCATCGCCCGGAAGACTCAAAGCGGCCACCTGCTCCCCTTGACGTATGGAAGAGAGTTTCCTAGTCTGTGAGCACCCCGCGATAAACGGCAACACAAAAATTAGGGAATAAAATACTTTAATATTAGAAAACATCAGATACCGCTATCGTGATGTCGTTTGGCGCGACAAATCCCTTTTTCCCTTGATCCAGCAGCATACCGCAACGAGGACATGAATAGACACTATACCACTTTTTCCCGGCCCATAGTCCGGCCCCGAAATCCAAATTCCAATGAGGATGAAGCATAAGGCTGTACCCCGCGGCGATGCCGGCGCCCGCCCGGTCTCCCTCTTCCGTTCTGACTGAAAAAATTCCACCCATACAATACTCCTGATATTGAGCCTTCGCGGACACCCACCATCCGCTATAGCAGTGCCAAGGCCAGAATCTCACACCCAGAGAATACGTCTGCTGACGGGCCTGGAACTGTTTAGAGGAAGTGCGGTATGTAAAAGGGTTATACTTAGCGGAAGCCGTTACGCTCCATTGCCGCGCCGGGGCGAAAGACGCCTCGAGATTAATCGTAGCCAAAGCCGCCCAATCCACCACGTTAGAAGACAAGGCCCATTTCTGGGCATCCGCGGGGACGTGAAAAGCCAGCAACGACAGCACAAGCACGGCCAAATGCCTCAATCCTGTTGTCATCGGAATTTCTTTCTAATAGTACCTTGCGAAAACCTGGTCGATTATGGTCTTGCGTGAAGGATACATATCAAGGAGCTTCGTCTGCAAAGCGTCCCTGCTTGTCACATCCTTTCCAAGGGCCTTCATTATCTCAGAGAGAGTGAATCCTCTATCCATTAAATATCTGAAAATCTGAGGATGGAACCACCAACTCGTACCGTAGAGAGGGTAATCCCCGCCGTAACGCTCCTTGTGCATACAGGAGGACACATGATATGCCCACATCTCGGCTATCTCGCAATATCCCGCTCCCTTGCCCGTACCGCTGCCGTACAGATCAGCCTTCGGAGTTATCGCTGAGGTGATTATATAGGTGGCGAAATTATTCCACCAATCCTTTCCAACCTGGGCGAAATGGCTTGCATGAGCCATCTCATGACACACATCGTCATAAAGTTGGGCGTAGGTAGTCTTGTCCTTCCCTCCTATCGTTATATCCGGGGCGAAAAGTTTTATGATTCCCATGTATTTGCCAATCCATTGCGAGAGTTTTCCCTGGTCAAGGATAGTCCCGTGGTGCATCATCGTAGCGGAATTATTCTCCAGCCCATACAGTATCCATATCCTGATATCGTCAGGAGGCGGACACACATTCATGTACTCCGCCCCGCAACGGCGTATATAGTCATATGCGGCATTATTGACAACGCAACGGTCGAAGAGCTTCCTGTCCGAAGCCGAGGTCACAGTGACGCTCAGGCCTTCCGGAGAAGCACTTCCCAACGCGGATAAAGAGGCCGGGACCACGACAAAGTTGAAGCCTATCGAGAATTTCTTCTCGTTCTGGAACATCAGGCGATATTTGACCTCGGATGTGAACTCCTTGCTCATCTGATAGTTACCGTCTATATCACAGACCGCCGTCCCTATCTTTACAAAGGAATTGCAGACGACCTTCACGCCCGCGACTCCGATAGGTTTTCCGCCGTCACACGAGTCATCGACAATGGTGATACGCCCCTTAGGAGCTACGCTACCGCTTTTAGCTTTTGTCTCCAAAGAAAGCAGATCACTATTCCCACTCTTCGTATAAGCCATCCTCTCAACATCCTCCCAATCCACATCATCAACACGAGTGACCTGCTGATTCTCGGAAATAAAACATTCGTCAATTATCTCATATCGCACAGAAGGAAACTTGAAATCCTTCGGCACGACAGCATACATCCAGGTAATCTTGTCTTTGGGAACCCCGGGGTCATGATACCAGTCCCCTTCCTTGACTATCTGGTAATCAAGCGGGTGGTCCAGGCATTCCCCGACAAGGGACTTCACTAATTCCAACTGCTGGTCATCCTCTGGAAGAAAGCGTACATACAAGTCTGTCGTCTGTACCGCCTCTCTGGATTTAGTCGGGTAAAGCACGGCGAAAGCGTCCCTGATATTTTCTGTCTTATAGGGATTCTCCAGCCGCTGGCCAAGCACGATTTCCCCCTCATCGTCACTTGTCTGAATTTGTCCGGCGGACAAGCCGTCATCCGTCTTTGGTTCTTTGCTGCAACAGAGCATCACAAGCCCCGAGAGCATCATGATTAAAAGATTTGTTCCACGTCTCATAAACTTTGTTTTTTCAATTCACGGGAGCAAATCTATCCCCACATAAGCAATTACAAAAAAAATAAGCGTTTACAATTACTTATAAACGCTTAATTTCAAAAATATTTAAAAATCGCCTTCCGAACGGCTATTTTCTAGAAATAACTTACGGTTTTCTGCTCAATCTCAGAAAGGATATTGTTAGCCATACGGCTTACTCCGAAGCGGAACCAGTTCTTAGAAAGCCACTCCTTTCCGAGTATGCTGCTCACGATCGAGTAGTACGACACTGCGTCCATAGCGGATGAGATTCCGCCCGCAGGCTTGAAGCCGACCTTTCTGCCGCTGACCTTCATATATGCGGCGATACACTCGCACATGACATATGCGGCGGTAGGGGTAGCATTCACATCAACTTTTCCGGTTGAGGTTTTGATAAAGTCCGCACCTGCTTCCATCGCGAGGAAAGAAGCGTTAGCGATGTTCTCCGGGGTCACAAGAAGTCCTGTCTCGAGAATCACTTTAAGATGAACCGGACGTCCGACCTTCGCGGAAGTCTGGTCGATGACCTCACGCACTGCCTTAATCTCCTCGGAGGCCTTGTCCCAGTCTCCGTCAAGGAAAGAATTGAGAGCGAGCACGATGTCAACCTCATCAGCGCCACCGAGAACCGCCATCTCGACCTCCTTGAGTTTAACTTCAAGGAAACTCTGGGATGTAGGGAAACATGCGGCGACCACGGTGATGTGCACACCCTCAGCTGTAAGATTTTCTTTAACAACAGGGGCGAAATTAGGGTACACACAGATTGATGCCGGGAGAGGATACTCAGGGTAGTCCTTCTGGAAGGCATTCACTTTCGCGACAAGCTTCTTGATAGAAGTAGGAGTGTCATTGTTCTTCAATGAAGTCAGGTCCATCATCGAGAAGCAATCCTTAAGCACCTGCTCACAGACAATATTGTCCAGATTTCCCGCAAGGATAGAGAGGCCTCTGTTGATGGCCTCGATATCAGGGGTGTAAGAGTACTTTTTGAAAAAATCAGTCATATCGTTAAGTTGTTATTTATATTTTTCTATCCACATATCATGATGTCAAATCCCTCCTCTATCAAAGGAGCCACCAGTTCTCTCATCCTCTGCTCGGTGAATTTCACCAAGCCCTTCTGAGGAGTCTCCCTGTCAAGGGTATAAACCATTATTGAGCGAGGAGTGCTCTGGCGGACCAGTTCAATCCAGGCCTGAATGTTTTCCGAGGAGTCAAACTCTTCCCAGCTCAGGAACATAGTCTGAAGCACGAACTTCCCTTCAAATCTTTTCAACGATTCAATCAATGGCTCCAGTTTCCAGTCAAACGCCGGGCGATTGACCTTAGCGACGTCCTCCTCCCTAACCGCGTCGACCTTAAGAATAGGATTGTCAACCTTCATTAAGGCATTGAACACATCCGGTCTGCCAAGCATGGATGCATTTGATAATACAGAAACCTTGGCCTGAGGGTAATATTTATCACGCAAAGCGAGCGTGACGTCAATAATAGAAGGAAAATCAGGATTAAGCGTAGGTTCACCGTTCCCCGAAAATGTTATGGAGTCGATGTGGACACCCCGGTCGCTAAGCGAGCGGAGCTTCAGTTCCAGCGCTTCCGCCACTTGAGAGATCTCCGGCATAGTCTTGTCCTCCCTGCCGTCGCTATTCCATCCGCACTCACAATACACACAGTCGAAATTGCAAAACTTGCCCTTGCGTGGAAGAAGATTTACTCCCAGCGAAGAGCCCAGCCTACGGGAATGAATAGGGCCGAACACTATGTCCTCAAACCTCAACACCTTATTATATTATTCTTTTTGATTCACAATTTTCGCTCAGGCGTCCGTTATTATCCAGTCCCTTAACCCACACAAGACCTGGAGTCTTACCGACCGCTATAGAGCCGAGTTTGCTGTCCTTTGAAAGGAACTTGGCTCCATTAAGGCATGCCCATGAAAAAATTTCTCCAAGAGGCACCTCCGGGAACTCCTGCTGCAAGCAATAGATTTCCTTGATCATGTCATAGTCATCATTACTTGAGAGGGAATCTGTTCCGACTGTGATCTTAAGTTTATTGCGACGCATAAGATCGATTGGAGGAACACTTGAATGGATAAAGATATTTGATAATGGACAAACAGCCCAATATGGATTGCTAAGCGCCTCCAGAGCGGCATCTATCGCCTCTTGAGACAACTGGACGTTATGCACAAGCAGTACGTTTCCGTTTACAGGAAGCGAAGTATAAGCCTTTAATCTGTCGATGAAATACAAGAGCGAAGGCTTGCCCGTGACAGGAGGAGTCTTTATGCCGCAGTCAAGGCGATTCTGGTACAGAGGGCCGCTACCGCTTATCATAAGTTCCTCTTCCTCAGCGCTTTCCTGAGAATGATAAGAAAGGTATCCGCTCTGAAGTCCAGCCTTAGC
>JAKSJJ010000039.1 GCA_024398335.1 Bacteroidales bacterium
CTTACGATGTAGCAGTTAGATGTGCCGTTAGCGCCAAGGTCGATTCTCTCCTTGCTTGGAGCCGCGCCCTGGTTGATCTCGCATGTGTAGCTCTGAGCGTCGATAGTTACGGTCACTATGGCCTTGACTACTTGTTCCTTCTCATTCTCAGGGAATGTGACATCGACTACGGCCTCGCCCTTTCCTGAAGTCGCGCTGAGCTTGAAGGCAGGGTTGTCGCAGCTTGCTGTCCATGGCTTGATACCGAGGACTGTGAATGAGGCGCTTGTCTCGTTGAATGCCACGTCGATCTTCTCAGGGGTGACTCCTACAGGGGTCTTGGCGTCCTGGACGAGAGTGAATTTCAAAGGTGTCACACCGTCGCCGATGAACCTGACAGTGCTTGAACGCTTCTCTGTCTTAGGGTTGGCTGGAACTGTGATAGAGAATGTGGTGGTCTCGCCGACTGTTGACTCGACGACAAACTCAGCCCATTCGATGTCATTATTGACTCTGTAGTAGGTGTTGGCGGAAATGCTGAAGCTTACCTTTCCTCCGTCTTCTCCCACTTGCAGGGTCTTGTCAGAAAGCGTCATGTAAGGCGTAGGTTTCTGACATGCCGCCAGAGCCAGAATGGCCACGATGGCGGTACAGATGGTTTTCAGTTTCATTATTATAATGTGGTTATTATGTTATCCGAGGAATGCTTTCTGGGCGAGAAGTTCAGCTCTTACTTCCTGAGCGTCGACTTCGCGAGGAGTGATGCCTTTCTTGATACAGAGGGCTGCGGCGACTCCGGCGGCGTGACCCATAGCCATTGCTGGCGGCATGACACGTACTGCTCCGGCGGCGTCGGAACTTGCTGAAAGACAGCGTCCCGCGAGAAGAAGGTTCTCGACCTTCAAAGGCACGAGGCAGCGGTAAGGGACACCGTACCACTTCTCGTTGATGGTGGTATAGACAGAGGTGTTAGCCGACTCTCCGCCACCGTGGACGTCCACTGAGTTTGAGGCGAGAAGGATGCAGCCCTGGGGAACTACTCCGTTGATAAGGACGTCAACCTGGAGGACATGCACTCCAAAGACATGGCGGGACTCTCTGATTCCAAGAGTTGAGGCTGAGCACATAAGGGTCGCCTTGTCGCAGCCTGCCACATATTTATGGAAGAAGTTCATGAGTTCCTGCACCTGACGGCGTCCTTCGATCTCGCCGAAGGTAAGGCTCTCTGACTCAGTAGGATTGATGTTGCTGATACGGGTTGAGTTGATGACCCACTCGTCGTCCTTGACGGATTTGAAAAGGTTCACGCTCTTGCGGGCGATGTCCCATTCTCCGGCGGCCTCGGCCTGCTCGACGTTCCAGTGAAGGGCGCGGTAGCTGACGTTGTTGACACGGCGGAACTCCGGGAGATGCTTATAGACATCGGCCTCGAGCTTCGCTGAATCGACGTTGTTGATACGGAAGAAGAGGGAAGTAGGCTGGATCTTGCCCTCACGGTCTTTGTTTCCAAGCTCGCAAGGGGCGCCTGCACGGAACGCGACGTCACCGTCTCCTGTGGCGTCGATGACTATCTTCGCCGCGATGTTCTGCAATCCTTCCTTAGTCACGATCGTGGCGCCTTTGATAGTGTTCCCGCTCATTACAGGTTTAAGGAACGACGCGTGATACAGCACGTGAATACCCGCCTCTGCTGTCATTTGGTCGAGAACGACCTTCAGACCCTCTGACTCAAACGGTGTGACATGGTCATGTCCCGCCTTGATCCATGCGGTCCAAGGAGACTCCCAACGCACGTCCTTAGGATGGATGGCCCAGCCTTTCTCTACCAGGCGGTCGACGATCTCCTCGAAGATTCCCTTGATGATCATCTGCTCGCCGTAGCGGTCATAGCATGTCATGAAAGGACCTACGAGTCCTTTTGTCGCCATACCTCCGAGGCAGTTGCCGCTCTCGACGATCATGGTCTTGACGCCCATTCTGGCAGCGGCGATAGCCGAGCAGACTCCAGCAGGGCCTCCTCCGACGACTAAAAGGTCGACGTCGTAGTTCTGAGGAACGACCTCAGCGGCCGGTGAGCAGGATTTAATGGCCGGAGCCACCGCTGCTGTAGCGGCGAGCAATCCGGTGCTTTTCAAAAAATCTCTACGTTTCATATATGGTTACTGTTTTGTTGTTATTTCCACCAAGAGGGGAGTGACACTTTATATATAATAGGGTCACATTTATGCTTCTTAGGGTTGTTGTTCGTGTTCACGTACATCCAGCCGTTCTTCACGCAGATGTCCTCTATCTCCCAGATGACCTGCTCCTGAACCTCGTAGCGGGCCGTGATCTCTTTCTTGTCAGTATCGTAAATCCTTATGGCTGAAGGTCTTGTGTCATCCTGTTTACCTACGCCGTAGCCGTAGATGATCTTTCCGTCAACGCAGCAGCCAGCCTGAGTGAACCAGATATCGAAAGGGAAGATGACCTGATCCAGTATGTCTTCGACTGAGAGGTACACGTCTTTGCCTTCTGCGAGCTTAGGAATACGGAATTTCGTAGCGATGTATTTGTTCTCGGAAGGATCCGTAGTCACGCTCTTGACCGTACGCTTGATGGCGGAGAAAACCCACAGGAATCCTCTTTCTCTATCCACGAGCCAGCTTGGCGCTCCGAAAATGGCGGTGTATCCTTTTGATTCCCAGTTATTTCCGTCAAGATGAATAGTCTGGGCGATGTGGCTGCTCCATTTGCCTTTTTTCAAACTGATGCTCTCGACGTAGCAAAGCCATTCAATCTCGCTGCCGACCTTGCCGTTGGAGATGTACATAAGAGGGAAGCTCGCGCCTTTTTCTTTCTCCACACCGAACTCGGCGTTATTGGCGTGGTTGTCCGGGCGGGAAGATGCCAGCTCAAATCCGCCTATTACTTTTCCGTCGGCTTTCTTGAAGTCGTAGATGTTCACGTGTCCGCCGTCCTCGAGAGAGAAAATATAGCGTCCGTAGATCTCCATTCCCTGCTGTGCGCGTCCTCGTCCCTGCTTATGGATAAATTCTTCACATTTTATGTTTTCCTCGGGCTTTACAAGCTCGGGGAATTCGAAATCCTGGGCGAAAAGCTGGATTCCGCACAAGGATAAAATGGCTGTAATGATAGTTTTAGTGTTCATAAAATCGGCCTTACAGTGGCCTTATTTGCTGGTTAAACGTTTAACTTATACGGCAACAATACAAGTCGTTCCTAGCAAAGATAGAAATAATACGCTTTAAAACAATATTTGACAGAGCGGATTTATTCTTTCGGGGCGGAGGTGCCGCCTCGTACAAGGGAAGGCTCGAGAAGTTCCAGGCGTCCTTGGGCTCCGTTCTCAATCATGTCGATGAGCATGTCAAAAGAGCGGGATCCAAGCTCTTGTGTAGATTGGTAGATATGGCTGATGCTAGGGGTGTACAGATCGAAGAATTTATGCCTGTCAAAACCCACGATAGCAAGGTCCTTCGGGATTTTCAGTCCAATCTTCGCCGCGGCGGTCACTGCTTTGATCGTCAAGCGGTTGGTTGGGATGAACATGGCCTCGACGCCGTCCTTTTTCGCCTGAGCGAGCACCTCTGAGAGTTCTTCGACAGTGATGTTATGTGGCACTTTCCTGACGTTAGCCACGCTTTCGAGCCCTTTTTCTTTCATCATCTGGAAGTAGCCATGCTCTTTTTCCAGCAGGGTGGAAGTCTCCATGTCATAGCTCAGGTTCTCGATATGGCGGTATCCGGAGTCATAAAGCTCGTTAATAGCAAGGGAGCAGGCGAGGGCGTTGTCAAGAAGCAGCCTGCCGGCGTTTTTATATGAAGGGATGTCTCGTTCAAGGAAGACAACAGGAATGTCGAGTCCTTCGAGAATCTCTAGGGCGCTGTCGTCCATGCTCGGAGGGACTATGATCATGCCGTCAACGCCAAGGCGTATCATCGAGTAAATCACCTTCTCGAGGCGCTGCGGCGTCTCGTCGGTGCTGGCGAAGATAGCGTTATATCCGGCGGCGAAGGCCTTGTTCTCGATATGGCGGGAAATCTCTGAGAAGAAGTTACTTGATATGTCGGATGTGATCACGGCGATGTTGCCGCTGCGGCCTCGGCTTATCTGCGCTGCGGCTCCGTTAGGTATGTAATTGAGCTCTCGTATGACCTCTTTGACTTTGTCCGCGGTCTGTTTTCGAATGTTGCAGTCAGGGTTTCCTTCATGGTCATACCTCGCGTGCATGACCTTCGACACGACAGCTATCGAAACTCCAGCCTGTCTCGCTACGTCTTTTATTGTAACCCTTTTTTTCATTTTCATAGTAAGCCAGCCCAAATATACCATAATTTCAAAGAAATTACTAAATTCGCGTCGCGAAAACGTGAAATACTAACAAACTTTATAAGAAAATGAGAAAAAACATTGTTGCAGGTAACTGGAAGATGAACACTACAGTTCCTGAGGGCGTAGAGCTCGCAAAGGCTGTCGTAGCAGCTTCTGAGGCTGTTCCAGCAGAGGTTGAACTTGTTATCGGTACTCCTTTCACCCACCTTTACCCAGTAAATGAGGTTGTTAAAGGCACTCGTGTAGCTCTCTCAGCAGAGAACTGCGCTGACAAGGAGAAAGGCGCATACACCGGAGAGGTTTCAGCAGCTATGCTCGCTTCTGTAGGTTGCCAGTACACCATCCTTGGCCACTCAGAGCGTCGTCAGTACTACGGTGAGACCGATGAGAAGCTTGTCGAGAAAATCAAACTCGCTCTCGCTAACGGTCTTAAGGTTATCTTCTGCATCGGTGAGAACCTCCAGGAGCGTGAGGCTGAGCAGCACTTCGCTGTATGCGAGGCTCAGACCGTAAACGTTCTCAAGAACTTCACCGCTGAGGATATGAAGTCAATCGTCGTCGCTTACGAGCCAGTATGGGCTATCGGAACCGGCAAGACCGCTACCGCTGACCAGGCTGAGGAGATCCACGCATATGTACGTAAGGTCCTTGCTGACATGTTCGGCGCTCAGGTCGCTGATGACACCACTATCCTTTACGGCGGCAGCTGCAAGCCTTCAAACGCTAAAGAGCTCTTCGCTAAGCCAGACATCGACGGTGGTCTTATCGGAGGCGCCGCTCTCAAGGCAGAGGACTTCATCGGTATCGCTACCAGCTTCTAGTCTATTGTCCTAGAGGATAAATGCAAAGGCCGGCCACGCCGGTCTTTTTGTTTATAATTGAAATATCTTTAAATTAGCGGAGTGAAAATTCTAACCCTTTTTGATATGACTAAACGTTATTTATTCTGGACTATGGCACTTGTCGCCGGAATGTCCCTTTTCGCTTGTAAACAAAAGAAAGCGAATGATGAAGCAGAGCAATCTCAGGAAGAGCAGACCGAACAGGTCGAGTCTGAGGAGGCTCAAAGCCAGGAGTCTGATCCTGCTGCTGATATCGCGGAGGATCTCTCTCAAAGCTATACAATCTGTCCGTTTTGCCTGCAGGATAAGGCTCAGGTCGATGGTGAGGGACAGCCTGTCACAGTTACTCGTAAGTGGGTGGGCGTGAGCGAGAGCGTAGGTTGCTCGACTATAGCTGACTGGGTGCTTTATACGCAGGATCCACGATTCGCCCTTAATCCTGACGGCTGGCATTTCGTAGGAAAAGATATCGTCAATGCTGACGAGACCTACAAGATCAATAGCGAGGACGCATTTATGTCGCTTTCAAGCTTCTGTACTGTGCGTACTGAAAAATACGTGAAACCAAAGACTGTTGAGAAATATTGCCATGTCACAAGGTCGCGTCTTTACGCTTTTGCCGATGATGTCGAGTGTCCTCGCATTATCACAAGCGGAAACCGTCATCAGTATGCCGCAGACGCCGTTGAGGCAGTCGGAAATCTTGAAGATGCTGAGGAGAATGTCCAGACATCGTTCTTCCTCCAGGAGTGGGTAAATGTAGTTCTTCCAGCGGACTCTGACTACACCCTCGCAGTCATGCCGTACAGGCTTTCATACGAAGGCGTCACCTTCGATGACGAGAAACTTTCACAGGCTCTTTGGCAGGGAGTCGCGGAGGCTTCGGAGGATTCCAGCGCCGCTAACGCTTCATTCTATCTTTCAGAGGAGCAGCCTGCAGGCTTCTATGATCTTCTTTTCATCAAGGACCAGAAGGCGCAGTGCCGTTTGACGATGATCATGACAAAGGAGGATAAATAAGCTTCATATATACAATAATAAAAAAGTGACGAGTCGTCTGACCCGTCACTTTTTAAATATGTCCGTTAGGAGAATTACTTCTCACATGCGAGGCCTTTCCATGCGATAGCGGCGAGAGCGCCACCTACCATAGGGGCAACGATGAATACCCATACGTCCTTGATAGCATCTCCGCAGACGAAGAGAGCGGGACCGAAGCTACGTGCAGGGTTCACTGATGTTCCGGTGAGGTTGATGCACACGAGGTGAACAAGGATGAGGGTAAGACCGATAGCGAGACCTGCGAGGTTGCCTGCGCCTTTTTTCTCATCGGTAGTTCCCAGAACGACAAGTACGAAGATGAATGTAGCCACGACCTCGACAAGGCATGCGCCGCATGCTCCGCCAGCGTTAGCGACTCCGTTAGCGCCGCCCATCTCGACACCTGCTACCTTGCAGATAGCGAAGAGGATAGCTGCTCCTACGATACCGCCGACAAACTGTCCTACCCAGTAACCGCAAGCGTCTTTCCAGCTCATGCGGCCGCTAAGAGCGACTCCGAGAGTGATAGCCGGATTGATGTGGCAGCCTGAGATAGCGCCGATGGTGTAAGCCATAGCTACTACTGCGAGACCGAAAGCGACAGCTGTGGCGAGAACGCCTGCAGGCTCACCGCAACCTACGAAGACTGCTGTACCGCAGCCAAGAAGTGTGAGGACCATTGTACCTACGCACTCAGCAATGTACTTTTTCATGCTTTTTCTGATTTTTGTTGGTTATTAATATCGTCAGATAAAAACTGACTATAATGTAGCGGTGTTATCGACAATGTTGTGAACCAGACGGATCGCACCGAGGTGATCGGATGTCGCGAGGTCCTTGTCATAGATTACGTTGACAATTCCTTTTTTAGGATTTGAAGGGTCCTGCCAGAACTCGAAATAATAACTACCGTTAAGCCAGTATCTACCCTCGGCTCTGCCATTCTGGCTTGCATTGTTGTGTGTCACAGGAAGGAAAATCGAGTTCGGAACGACCTCGGCTCCGTACTGACCATATCTGGCTGGGTCAAAGTACCAGTAGATTCCCTCGACGCCGTTGAGCGTGCCCCACTGGGCTTCTCCTGTACCGTGCTCGTCAGTCGCGATTACGGCATTTGCCTCAGTAACAGTCATGAGTCGCCAGTGACCTCCGGCGGTGTGGCTGTTTGTCTCGTTATATTTTACCAAAGACCCCTTATTCCAGGCCGCCTCTTGGCCGTCTTGTTCGGTTTTGCCGCTGAGTACCATATTGGCGGTACAAATGACAAGTTTGCTCGCTGGTGTGCCTGTAGAGAAATCAAATCCGACAATCATTCCGGTACGTCCTCCCTGATGGTGAGGGTCCTGCAAGTCGGTGAAAGTACCTATTGATCCAACTGGGCTGTCATCGTCGATCGGCTTATTTACGAACAGGTCCATTGAAATCTGGTCAATCTGGCTTCTGTGAACGGTGATTGACGCGCCGTCCTTCATGTCCCTTATGAAACCGTAAGGAATGGTGCCGAAACTACCGGTATAAGTGAATTTGAGTCCACTGTAAGAACCTGCTGGAATAGCGACATTCAAAGGAACTGTGGTATTTGTGCCAACAACCTTTTGGGAATCATTGTATTTCCACGAGAGTGTTTTATTGGCTCTTGATGTGAACTCGATGGAAGGAATGCCGTTCGAGTCAAAAGACGGGAGGTTGAACTCTCCGCAAAGATAAGTGTCCTTTGAGTTGATGAAAAGCATATCCGGCGAAATGTTAGACTCAGTGTTATTAGTCACGTTGATCTGGACGAGACCTCCGCCGTTCTTGAATGACATGCTGCCGAAGTTTCCGTTTGAAACTGCCTGGGTCAGCGCGAACATAGGGACGCTCTTGATGTTACGTACTGTGGTACCGACAATAGGAGTGCCAGAAGTGGTCGCGAACTGCTCTTTAGGCCATACAGGAAGCGTTTTCTCCTCGTTCAGGGTACAGCCGTAGATGCCGTAAAGCTGATCTCCCGCTAAAATCATCTGATGAGACCCCTCGTACTCGAATGTAGCTGATTTTGTTCCAGCTCCGGTTTTAAGGGTGAATTCCAACACTTCAGTTTGAGCAAGACCCGCACCATACTTGTGGAAGCCATAGAACTTGTCTCCCTCGGCCCAATAAACCTTGTAACCGTCAACCAAAGTGGTTTTGGTGTCCGCATTGTCCGCTATCTCGACGGAGACAGTAAGAGTGGTCTTCACGAGCTCCTGCTCAGCGGCCTGCGGATTTTCTGCTTTGTTACATCCTGCGAGGCTCATGAGCGCTGATGCGACAAAAATAGACGCGATGTACTTTTTCATCATTACCATATGTTTACACTATTCCAAATTTCACACTTTTTCGAATCTCACACTTTACCAACGGCTGCGAATATACGCTTTTTTTTATTCAATACAAAGGGATATCGATAAGTGTCTCCCTTACTGTCTAAAACTTTCCGGCACTTGTCGTATGTAAACGTCGCGTTGAGGGAATGGTATCTCTATATTATTGGCGTTGAGGGCTTTATAAATAGCTTCTTTTGCCTCGGCGATGTATGCGGCCTGTTGATCGACGATCACATACTGTTTGACGGTAAGATCGACGCTGCTGTCTCCGAAGTTATCGAAGACGACGCTTATGCCTTTGGCCGGATCTACGATGCTTCTTCCGAACTGATCTCTCTTCTTTACGCTTTCGAGCGCCTCAATCAGCACTTTACGGACTTTATCCACGTCAGAACCATAGCAAACTCCCACAGGAATCTTCACTAACTCATAGGAGTTATTGCGGGTCAGGTTCTTGAAGTTCTTGTTAAAGAGCGAGGTGTTGGTTATAGCCATTATGCTGCCGTCAAGGGTCAGTATCTGTGTACACTGGTAGGATATATTCTCTACTTTTCCACGAATTCCGTCGCAGTCGATGTAGTCTCCGACCCTGAGTCGTCCTGACATCAGCTGTATGCCGTAGATGAAGTTGTTCAGCACGTCCTTCAACGCGAGACCGATACCGGTAGCGAGACCTGCCGCCACGATGGAAATCGCTCCCATAGGTATTTTCAGCATGATTATGGTCATGACGGTGTACACACCCCATACGATTATAGACACGAGGTTATCCGCGAGTGTGAAGTTGATCTCGTTAGTGAGGACATAATCCTTGCCGTTGTGTGTCATGTAGTTCTGTATGCGTACATGTCTGTAAACCGCACGTACCAGATAAGAGATATAGCTGAAGATGAAGAAGAGTTCGGCGGCTATGAGAATCTTCAGCAGAGAAAGAGTCAGGATAGCGTTGCCGTCGGTGTCGTTAAGGTTGACAAACGGCGAGATGAGTATTGTCTTGCACACCTCCGTGAGATCGAATACGTCAGCGGCGTACCAGATGCAGACTGGGATACTTAGCACCGCGCATATAGGAATGGCGGCCTGTTTGACAAAGTCGAAGAACCATGTGACCTCGATAAACGCCCCAGGACGCTTCTCGTTGATGATGACAGTCTCTTTCTTGTACTCGGCCACTCGTTTTGAGAGCACTTTTTTCTGGTATCTCTTCATCAGGTCATACATGGCTGTGACTGAGACGATAGCCGCGAGCTGGAAAAGCCACCAGATGAATACCTGGACGCTAAGGAGTACGTATCCTACCCATGCCGTGAGTGTGGTGGCTCCGATCACGATCAAGGTGAGCCATGAGTATATGCGGTCAATTTTCTGGGTGCGCCCTTTTGCTTTCTTGCAGATGTTCAACTGCCAGAAGAAGAATCCGAGAAGCAGCGGAGGGAATATAAGATTGACGAGCTTGTTAGGAATGAAGATTATGCGGAAGGTGATGACAAGAAGGCCAAGGAGCATTACAGGGATGTAGGTCTTCATCGTCTTGCGCGTCAGATTGCCAGGTACTCGGATGAGGATGGACGTGAGTATCGCGACGACGAGCCATGAGAATGTCAGAAGCAGACCGGATGCCATCACGATGAAGTTCTGGCGTACGAAATGGTTGCATATCATTACGGCGATGAAGAATATTACAACGCCTGCCAGCAGCATGATACATGGCATGCGGTTGCGGAAACTCTCCGTGTTGAAGCGTTTGATCTTGCGGCGAAGAACGAGGACAATCAGGGTGCTCAGCGCGGAAGCGAGTAGAATTATTGTCATCACGATGAGCATGAAAGCGCTTACTACAGGACCTCTCCATTCACTGACGTTCGGATGGTGGTGGTGATGATGTTCATGGGCATGCTCATGTTCACGCTCATGCTCATGCTCGTGCATGTGCTCCTGGGCTTCATGGTGCCCGTCAATTTCGCAGTTGTCTTCGTGTGTCTCTATTCCCATGGCTCCCGCTACGACATTGAGTACCTTAGGTTTTTGAACCTCGCATCCGTCGTCGTACGTGACTTTGGCGCCGCTGTATTTCTGTTTCGCCTCCTGGAAAGCTCTTTTGACATATGACGGGAACTGTCCCAGGACTGTGAAATAATTGTCCTGCCCCTTTATAAAAATGTTTTTCTGTATGATGCGATAGCGCCCCTGAGCATAGTTGTAGGCCTCCTCCAGACCGACCTGGAGGTCGGCGTAGTGCTCATTGTCATCGATGATGTGGTCTCTGGCCATCGTGTACATCTTCAGGAGATTACGGGCGTAGTAGACGCAGCTGTCGCGGTTCGCCTGGCCCTGTTCATCAAGGATATAGAGTTCCCCGTCGTCGCTTTGCGCAGGGAAATGAGCATGGGTCGAGCCGTAGTCAAGAACGATGTTGAGGACCTCTTTGCTTACGCTTATGCTGTCGGGAACTTCCTCGAATTCATCCAGGACAGGAGGGAGGCGACGAAGTGACTCGATGAGTCTTTCGTAACGCTCTATCTCAAGGTTGAGGTTGCTCACGATCTCGTCAAAAGGCATCCTTCTGGCGTTGAACTGCTCGTATTTCTGGGTGACTTCCTTGAGGGCGTATGTGACGTCAAAGGTGAAATCCTGGTTCTGTGAATAAAGAATCAACGAGAGCTCGTTGTACTTCTTTATCATATCGACCATCTGGTCGTGCTGCTTCTCGTTGCGGGATTTAAGACGGGTACGGGCGTTCTCCATTTTCTCGTTCTGCTGCTGAAGCTCGAAACG
>JAKSJJ010000004.1 GCA_024398335.1 Bacteroidales bacterium
ACTAGAAGAAGGCTGAAGCCAAGGTCAAAGTTCCATACCCGGCGGGCTGTCATATTGAAAATAAGACATACTAGAGGCGAGGCCAAGGCGATAGCGGGCGTAGCCTTATCTTGTCCCTTTCTCGAGGAGAGGATTCCGAAAAAGAATATACCCAGAAGCGGTCCGTAAGTGTATGAGGCGAGCTTATAGACAAGGTTTATCACCGCGTCATTACTTACGACAAAAAGCACGCTCATGATAAGAAGAAAACATAGCGCGACAGCCCCCTGGACCATTTTTCTAAGCCTTTCCTGTCTTACCACATCGCCGCCTTCCGAGCCTGTGAAGCCGAGGAAATCACAGCACACAGAAGTCGTGAGAGAAGTCATGGCTCCCGCCGCGCTCGGATAAGAAGCGCTGATAAGACCTATCAGGAAGCAAAGACCCACGCCCTTTCCGAGATAGCCGCTCGCGACCATAGGGAAAAGCTGGTCAGTCTTTGTGACACCCATCGCCTCAAAGCCGCCCTTTGAAGAGGCGTAAACGCAAAGCAAGGCACCCAGGAGCAGGAAAAAGAGATTCACCACGACTATTATGATACTTGTCGTATACATGTTTTTCTGCGCCGCTTTCAAGTCTTTGCATGCGAGATTTTTCTGCATCATGGACTGATCCAGACCCGTCATGGCCACGGTTACGACCGCTCCCGAGATAAACTGCTTGACGGCGTTGGTGCCATGGCTCCAGTCCCAGTCAAACCAGCTCACAAACGGCTTTCCCGCTCCAACGGCCGCCTCGTTGGGATTTACAGCCCCCGCGACTGAGCACAGCATATCCGTAAAGCCCCAGCCCATGTCCATGCAGATACGGACGATACCTATCCCGACAGCCAAAAGCATGAAGGCGGTCTGCAAGACATCCGTCCATATTATAGTCTTCACTCCCCCTCTATACGTGTAGAGATAAATCAAGCCTAGAAAGACGGCCGCCACGAGGACAAAAAGCACAGGGGAAGGCATGGCGCCGCCTATAGACGAGGGGATAAAAGTAAGGAATACGACTATCACGACAAAGATTCTCACGGCCGCGCCCAGAAGCCTTGAAATCATGAATACCGTTGTTCCCGTCTTCATGGTCACAGGGCCGAAACGCTCGTCAAGATAGGCGTAGATAGAGGTCATATCGCGCCGGTAATACAGCGGGAGCAGCACTTTCGCCACGATGATGTACCCGAGGACAAATCCGAGCACCATTGGCATGTAGAAGAAGTTCTGCACCCACACGTTGCCAGGCACTGAGATAAAGGTCACGCCGCTGATGGACGCCCCTATCATGCCGAAGGCCACCACCGGCCAGGGAGCCTTACGGTCGCCCTTGAAAAACGAACGGCCAGAACGGCCTCTTCCTGTCAAGTATGATATGAAAAAAAGAAGGAGAGTGTAGGCAGCGAACGCCGCCAAAAACCACGAAAAAGGAAACTCCGTTCTCATCTACCGCGCCTTTTTGACATCCCTGCGGTAAACACCCACGCAGACAGAGGCGTTCAGAGACGGTAGGACCTCATTTATCGACGGAGTGAACATCTGCCCCGCATAGACCCTCACGCGCACCGCCAAGGATGTATAATGAGGCTCCTTTTTTGTGAAAATCATCCATCTGTGCGGCATATACGCGAACTCCACGCCCTCGCAGATGGACGCTCCTTTAATCCTGTAATAATAGCTCTTGCCTATCATATAATCCCACCTCTCCTTTCCTGCTCCGACAAACGCCGAGAGCATGTATTTCTGCTTCTCCAGGATAATAGAGCCAACATTCACCGACCATGCGAAATACGGCACATCCCTACCAGAACTTGACTTCACATCGCCAAGAAGCGACTCCTGGCCTTCCTTCGCCCAAGTCTTTCCGAAGGTGAATGAAGGACGTACGAAGAAACGGTCAAGGTATAGGGCGCCGTCGACTGTTCCCGATGCGGAAAGACCGCTGTAGGCGGAAAGGAAGCCAAGAGGCATAGTCGTAGCGAAGCCGCCATATAAGTCAACTCCCATGAGGGCCTTTTTGAGAGGGAGCTTAGTTATGTCAAAATCGTCAGGTCCGGCCTGAGGGAGGGGCTGCACGCCAGCCTTCGCGTCCTTTCGGGCGAGGGCGATCTGGGTGAGCACTTCCCTTTCCGACTTGCGATAATCGGAGGTGTAGAGCATGGCCTCACGAAGGTTTCTAGCGAAATATTCATAGACAGCGAGCGTATCTTGAGGGACCTCCGACATGGCCGCGGTCACAGGGACCGCATGTATGTCAAGATATTTGTACGTCGTGCCCGAATCCACGATCTTCGCCTCCGATCGGGCGAAGGTGATCGGGGTTTGCTGTTCGATGGTGATCGATGTTTCCTGAGCGGAGCTCGCCAAAGACAAAATAAGCAGGCCTAGTATTATGCAGAGATACTTTCTCATGAAATTTCAATATATTCGCGAAAGTAAAAATTTAATCTGACTTGAAAAATTTTATCACTCTTCTGGCCACCGTTTTATGCCTCTTGACAGCATGTTCCAAGGGTCCCTACCCTGTCGATAGCATAGTCGGGGAATACAACCTCACCGAAAATAACAGCACGGTAGGCACGATGACAGTAATCCCTACAGGACGCGACAGCTTTCAACTCAAATGTAGAATCCTTTTCCTGACCCAGCCTCTGTGCGAGACCACAGGCGTTGTCACCGGAGAGAACATTTATAAAGTCAATCCTATAGACGATGACACTACCCTTCTGATCACAGAGCAGAAAGGCGATGTGCTTTCCCTTATTCTAAAAGTCAAGGTTTACGACGCGGGAAAAGTCGTCGAGAAGCCTTTCTACCTGACGGCGACAAAGCAACATCGAAAGAAAAACAGCTGATGGACAAGCGACTTGAGAAGATGATCCAGGAAGTCTCCCTGGAAATCAAGACCGATATACTTCCTTTCTGGAAGGAGAAAATGACTGACCCAGAAGGCGGATTCTACGGCCGTATGGACGGGCACGGAAACATTTGCAAGGACGCTCCAAAGGGCGGAATCCTGAACGCGAGGATACTTTGGACATTCGCCGCCGCATGTGAGCAGCTCGGAGAGCACGACCCGCTTTACGAATCGGTCAGCGGCGTCATGAGGCACGCCAAGGAGTATATCCAGGAACATCTTATTGACCACCAGGACGGAGGTTCATTCTGGTGCCTGGACTCTAAGGGAGAGGTTCTAGACGGCAAAAAGCAGTTCTACTCTATCGCCTTCACTATCTACGCCCTCGCGCAGCACTATGCGGCCACAGGTGAGAAAGAGTCTCTCCAGACAGCGCTTGAGCTCTTCGACAGCATAGAAGAACATAGCCTGGACCGTGTGGACGGCGGATATATCGAGGCATGTACCCGCGACTGGCAGCCTATCCAGGACATGCGCCTTTCCGAGAAGGACCGCAACGACGCGAAGACGATGAACACCCATCTTCATATTCTCGAAGCTTATACCGGCCTTTACAGGGTATGTAAGCAGGAAAAGGTAAGGGAGGCCTTAAGGCGCACGATAATGCTCTTTTTGGAGCATATTGTGGGCAAAGACGGCCACTTGGTGCTCTTCTTCGACGAGAAGTGGAACGCCACCACCCCGGCCTTCTCCTACGGACACGATATCGAGTGTTCCTGGCTTTTGAAGGAGGCGGCGCTGGTTCTTTCAGACGAGGCTCTTACAGAGCAGGTCTCAGCCGTATGCGCACGTATCGCGCTGGCGGCCGTCGAAGGACTGCAGGAGGACGGAAGCATGATTTATGAGCATGACCCCGAGACTCTCCACACTGACAGAGACCGTCACTGGTGGGTACAGGCAGAGAGCGTCGTGGGCTTCCTCTGGCAATGGAAATATAGCGGGGAACAGATTTGGCTCGAGAGGGCCCTTAACTGTTGGGAGTTCATCAAGACCCGCCTTATCGCTCCTGACGGGGAATGGTACTGGTCCATCAAGGACGACGGCTCAGTCAATCTCGAAGACGACCGCGCAGGCTTCTGGAAATGTCCTTATCACAACGGACGAATGTGCCTTGAGGTCATGAAAATAATTTAAAAAAACGCCTCTGGAATGAACCAGAGGCGTTTAGTTTTGAATATATCTCGATTAAGAGAAGAAGCAACCACCGTTGATGTCGATACCGGTACCGGTGAGGTAGCTTGACTCATCGCTCGCGAGGTATGCTACAAGGTCAGCGACCTCGTATGCCTCACCCTCTCTACGGAGAGGAGCGGTGCGGTGGAGATTCTCTCTACCTGCAGGAGCGGTGAAACGATCGTGGAACGAAGTGTTGATCATTCCTGGGCAGATTGAGTTCACGCGGATACCCTGAGGGCCGAGCTCCTTACCCATAGCGCGGGTGAAGCAAAGAACGGCTGCCTTAGAGGTAGCGTAAAGAGAAGCGCCAGGACCGCCACCGTCGCGGCCGGCCTGTGAAGAGAAGTTCACGATAGCGCTGCCGGCGCTCATCATAGGAACAGCCTCGCGGGTGCAGAGCCATACGCTCTTCATGTTCACGTCCATAAGGAGGTTATACCAAGCCTCGTCCTGCTCAGTGATAGTCTTGCGGCCCATAATACCGCCGGCTACGTTCACGAGGATGTCAAGTTTGTCTCCGAACGCCTCACGAGTCTTAGCGAAGAGATTCTTCACGTCAGCCTCTTTAGTCACGTCAGCCTTGACAGCGATAGCCTCTCCACCGACCTCTTTGATAAGAGCGAGAGTCTCCAGGGCGTTAGCCTCAGAGCTGTTATAGTTTACGACAACCTTAGCGCCAAGCTCGGCGAGCTTGATACATACAGCGCGGCCGAGGTCGCGGGCGCCGCCTGTGACGACGGCTACTTTTCCTTCAAATTTCTTCATGATATTATTCAATTTGTATTAAGTTATTTATTCTTATTATTCCTGGCTCTCGATATGTCCTCCGAAAAGGAATATGCTCAGAATGCTCAGAGGCACGAGGGAAGCGCCCATGATAAAGAACGGAATCCAGTTACCGCCCGCTGTAAGCATAGGGATGAACACCATTGAAAGGATGGTGCCAAGAGCAGCAGCCGCTCCTCCAAGACCAGCGAGAGAGCCTACGCTCTTTCCTGCGAAAAGGTCTGAAGGGATAGTCTGAATGTTGTTCATTGTGAACTGGAAGCCGAAAAGGATGACAGCCATGCATACGACAGCGAGCATAGGGTCGCTCACGAACGCTACCAGAACCAGCATAGGGAACACGATACATGCGCCCACGGCTATCGCGAGTTTACGGGAGAGGTTCACGCTGTGGCCCCTGTGAAGGAGATAGCTTGAGAACCATCCGCCTGCGAATGAGCCCAGAGCCGCTCCTACGTAAGGAACCCACGCGGTCATAGCGAGGCTCTTCACATCCATTCCGTGGACCTCATAGAGATATATAGGAAGGAAGCTCACGAACATCCACCATATAGGGTCGAGGAAGAAACGTCCGCAGATAACAGCCCAGCTCTTCTTGCAACCGAGGATCTCCTTGTAGCTGCGGGTCTTCACCGCTGAGGCGGAGCATGTAGGCTTGCCTTCGGCGATGAGCTGCTGCTCCTGCTCTGTGATCCATGGATGCTCCTGAGGTCCCTTCTTGTTGACAATCAGCCAAGGCACGATCCACATAAGACCAAGGCAGCCGATGACAAGGAATGTGACCTTCCAGCCGAACGCGGCGAAGAGCACACCGATGAGGATAGGAGCGAGAATGGCTCCCACTGAGGCTCCGACGTTGAAAAGACCCTGCGCGAGGGATCTTTGCTTCTGAGGGAACCACTCCGCGTTGCTCTTCACGGCACCTGGCCATGGACCGGCGACGCCCAGACCGAAAGCGGCACGAAGGCCGAAGATCTGACCGATACCTGTAGCGAAAGCGGTCAACGCGTCAAATATGGCCCAGATAAGCACGGAGAAGGAGAATCCTTTTCGTGTTCCTATCTTGTCATAGATACGTCCGCTGAAGAACTGGGAGAAACCGTAAGCCACCATGAAGACCATATTCACCATGGTGAAAAGTTTCTTGCTTGCCGCCTGGAACTCAGGAGTGCCGGGCTCCGCGTCCACAAGGCCGAGATCCTTCACGATCTCCTGCCACATGATACCCAGGGTATTGCGGTCGAGGTAGTTAATGATGGTGACAAGGACGATCAGGGCCAAGATCCACCATCTCAAGTTTTTTACCTTCATAAACGTTTATTTAAGGAAGTCAGCTCTCATTGGAGAGAAGGTGTCGATAAGGATACCTGCCTCGAGGCATACGCAGCCGTGTGGCTCGTCTGGAGCTACATAGTAACCGTCACCAGCGTTAAGGACCATTTTCTTGTCACCGATAGTGAGCTCGAACTTACCTGAAGCCACGTATGTAGCCTGGCTATGATAGTGCTCATGGATGGTGCCGACAGCGCCTTTCTCGAAAGTGACCTTGACGATCATAAGCTGACCGTCATAACCCATGATCTGACGAGTGATGCCTGGGCCTGGATTTGTAGCGGGAATCTGATCCGCGATCTGGAATGTTTCGCTTCTTGTTGCCATAGTGTTTAATTATTTTAATAGTTAATAGTCATTTTGCTTGTGCTTCGCTCTACCCTCACGCTGAGAACCTGTCCGTCCACGAAATGATAATCGACCTGGAGGGTATGGGCGTCGTCCTTGACGACCTCCACGCTCACGCATGAAGGAGTGAGGTTAGCGGCCTGCTCGACCTGGAGGTCATATTTTCCGTGAGTCTCAAGGCAGCTGGCGAAAAGACGGTCGCCAGAGCATTTCTCGCTGAACATGATTGAAGGCTCGCTGCGAAGATTGAAGTTCGGATCTGAAGCTCCGCTGCGAAGAATACGGAATTTGGTATTGGCCGTTGTCGCCTGGGAGAAACTGTACATACGGTAGCCGCTGAGCCAAGAGTATGTGGTTGTTCCTTCAGCGCAGTCAGCCTCAGCCTCAACCCAAAGGTGCTGATAGCCCATCTTGTCTCCAAGGGCGGACATTGTCTGCGTAGCGCGTTTGTAAGGTACGGAAAGGTGTACCATGTGTCCGTTGTAATGGAGAGGGAAATCATACTCATGAGCCTGTGAGGACTCGGCCTTGAGAAGATCCACGATCAGAGGGAACTGCAGGAAAGGAAGCTCGACCCATGCGAGCCAGCGCTGCATCCTGATGCCATCGTAAGCGGTAGAATCCACAGCTGACACGTACTGGAAGGCCTGGTTATCCATGCTGCACGCGGCGATGCGAGGAGAGTGCTCTGAGGAGATCTTGATGTCACCGTTATAGTGGCTGGTCCTGTCTGCGACGAGAGTATTATGCGCCACTGTCTGTCCGGCGTAGGTCTTGTTCTCCTTTGTATAATGGCCTTTATTCTTCTGCTCGATGTTCAAAAAGCGCGAAGCGCCATAGTCTGAGACAATCTCCAATCCCGCGTCATAGTAGGCGAAGGTGAGCTTGTCATAATGACCGTGGCTGAGACCGTGAGAGGTGGCCTTCATCGTAAGGGCGCTGTTTCCGTCCTCGGAGCGTATGATAGCGACCGCTCCGTCCTTGCCCTCAGGGCCGTCCTTGAGAAGCACGCTTGAGTACTTGATTGGCTGAGCCTCGCCATCGGAGAGACCCTTAGCAACCCAATAGCCGGCGTCGCTTATCATCACGCGGTGCTGATAGGTGTCAGCTATGGTAAGGAGCATCTTGTTCGAACGGTCGGCGTTGTAGGCGATGTCGATGGCATAGATAAGCTCCTGAGCGGAGAAGCCTTTCTCGAGGGCGTCGTTGAAGTGCATGAATTCGCCGCAGTATGTCTCCTGGGCGAGAGTATTCACAGAGCGGAGGATCACGCTGTCGCGGTAGGCGAAGATGCCCAGTTCAGGGCTATGGTGGTCAATACACTGAGCGAAAGCCACGAATGGCCATATTGCATACCTATGATAATATGCTCCCTCGGTGAAGTATCCGTCCGGAGAGAAAAGGTTGTCAAGCTGCATGACAAACCCTCCGTTCTCGCCTGTCATGTCGCTTCCGTAAAGAGCTTTCTTGTAAAGCTCCTCGTCGTCCATAGCGATACCGGCCATTCCCACAGCGGCGGTCGCCCAAGTGCCGTGGTTGTGCATCTTATTGAAGGTCTCCACGTTCGCCGGGGTGCCTTCCATGATGAACTTGGCGATAGGACGAAGAAGCTTGTTCTCGATCTGGTCGCGCTCGTCCTGGGTGAACTGATCCTTGAGACAGTCGTATGCCATAGCTACATGCACAAGCCATACGCTCTCGTTAAGGGTCTGCCAGAAAAGCATTCCGCGGACCGGAGACATCTCGATAGGATGCATGCCTATTGTAGGGTACATCTCGCAGTATGCGAGGAATATTTCCTTGGCCTTTTCGACATATTTCTTATCGCCGGAGAGCTGCCAGGACATTCCGAGCACATGAAGGTCGTAGTAATTCAGTTTATGGGTCTCGTGGGTATATCCGCCGCCACCGTCCTTAGGGACAGGGACGCAGGTTTCACGGTCCATAGCCGCCTGGGCGTCCTGGGCGAGTCTCTCAAGAGACACATCCAACATAGGCATCTTGCCCTTCGCCGCCTTGATGTTCTTGACACCTTCCTTAGTGAGAAGAAGGCAAGGATGGTTTCCCTTCGGGTCAGACTGCGAAGCCGTACATGAGGCCAGCACAGCGACCAGGGCTATTAAAAGTATTTTTCTCATAGTTTTCTATTTGAAAGAATTTTACCGGAACTGACAAAAGTGTTGCCTGAGACATTGAGGACCTCCCAAGGGGCGTCATCAAGCCTTATGGCGTAACCGCCGCGGCCGCTGTCGTCAAAAGAACAGCCTGTGATGTCGAGAACCTGAGCGCCGGTGATGCGGATACAGCTGCCGCGCACCTTATTACAGCTGGCGACAAACTTACAGTCCCTGACATGGACGTATGGTCCAGCGGTGCTCTCGTCGCTGCCGCCACGATAGATGTTGACAGGGATACCGAGAATCCTCTCAAAGTGGCAGTTCTCGATGAACATGTCGTCGGCGTTGTATCTACCCTTGTCGTCAGACTCCGCCGCGAAGCTTATAGCGTCGCCGGAAAGAGCCTCGAAACGGCAGCTGCGGACAACAACAGTATCAGCGAAAGTGCCCTTGAGGCCTCGTACAGGTATGAATCCGCTCTCTCCGAAATTACGGAAAGTACAATCCTCGACAGTGAGAGTATAAGGCTCGACCATATCGACATCGGTGCAGATTCCACCCTTCGCGAGGGCCTTTCCAGGAGTAAGGACTCCGTCGAAGGTTATGCCCCTGACGAGCAAAGAGCCGCCGTCACGGATAGTGATCATGTTATCACCCTTTGATCCGGCGAAACGGACAACCGGCTTCACGCCTGGAGCCGCCACTATCTGGGTAGGGCAATCCACGACGATAGCCTTCTCGAACACGGTGTCAGCCGCGCTGATGACTATGGTCTTCTTTTCCTTGGCGATCTCGTCCTTGACATACCAGTCCACTCCCATTCCCTCTTTAAGAGAGTCATAGCTTGGGACATCGCCCTGCTCTGAGCTTACCTTATGGTTCTCAAAGACAGTCTCGACCGGAGGAAGGGTCCTCTCGAAATCCTGTCCGCAAAGCATGTCCGCAGGAGAGCAGGCATAGAACTCATTATCTTTAAGAATAGTACGCTTAACCTGCATATACCTGTTAGGCAAAGAGTTTGGCACTCCGCACATAAGAGCAAGCGGAGAGAAGAACCTCGTGCCTACGACGCCGTAGAAACGGTTGCCGAGCAGCTGTTGGTCTTCACCTACTATTCTGATACCGCCAGTATTTCTCACGCCGTTGCCGACAAAGACATTACCCTTCGCGACATTGCGGTCGCCATGACGAAGCGCGAGCACGCCCTGGCACTCCCAGAAGCGGTTGTTCTCGATGACATTCTCGCTTGACTTGATCGAAACGACCTCGACCTCTCCGTTACAACGGTCGAAAAGGTTGTCATGCAGCCATGCGCGGGAATTCTCCATGCACTGCTGTGACGTACCGATACGGATGGTCTCGGCTCCATTGGATCCGTAAACCGGACGAGGGCCGAAATGATTATGATCGATCTCATGATGGTTATCAAGACAATCGGTGTAGTTGAGCATGACAAGAAGGGTCACGCCCAGGCTCTTCTTACCAAGGAACGAGCAATGATCCACCCTGTTGCCCTTGCCATAGAGGCTGACATAACTTGATATAACGTCCCTGCGGGAAGGATTACACTCGTCTATGACGCACTCGCTAAGGCGGGTGTCAAACGCCAAAGAGTCGCCGTCCTTGAACTCCACGACCGCTCCCTTCGAGCACGGACATCCCTTCCATACAAGGGAGTTGACCTCCAGGCCTCTACCGCTGAGTTTAAGAGAAGACTCGCCAGTGAAGACGACGCCTCCCTTATCCTGCGGAAGGATCACGACCTTGGCGCCAGTTCCCTTCCATGAGAGTTTCTGGTCAGCGTATGTGCCGTTAGCGATGACAAGAGTGTCTCCGTCCTTAGCCGTCAAAAGAGCTGTCTCCACCTGGGAAGGAAGCATAGGACCACCTGCGCACGAGCACATAAGCGCGGCGATGGCCGCTGATAATATAGCTTTTCTAATCATTATTTTCTACCTGCGTTTTTCACGATCTGGCTTATCGCGCTCTCATAATCGGGAGCTGTAGGAGCCTCTTTCACGGTCTTTAATGACACGCCGTTCTGCACTCCTCCGTAAATGACGTTGTCAGTCCACTTGATAGCGCTCGGGAACATGTCAATAAGAGTCAAAGACGCCTGGTTGCCGGAACAGATGATAGTGTTGTTCTGGACCTTAGTACCCTTCGGCGCTGTGTCCTGGGTGTCTCGTCCTGAATAGTTGAACTCCATACCGCTCTGGCAATTGATAATCCAGTTGTTTCTGATAATGGCGTTTTTCACGGTCCAATAACCGTTCAGGGCGGCGTTGCTCTCGCCTCTGACAAGGCAGATAGCGCTCTTATAGCCCTTTCCGGTGATGCCTACCATCACGTTGTCCTCGACAAGGTGGTCCTCTCCGATAATACGGATAGCACCCACGTCAGAGACGCCGTCAGCGGTGAAATAATTACCTCTGACTACACAGCGGTTGCCGTGACGGAGGGTAAGCGAACCCTTGCACTGAGAGAAATAGTTCCCCTGATAGACATTGCCGCAGCTCTTGTTGGAGATGATTTCCGCCATCTCGCCATGACAGCGATAGAAGAAATTACCCGTGACAAGGCAGCAAGCGTCATTGAGCGAGAAGTCACTGGTGCCGATTCGGATACACTCCTGACCGTTGGCGGCCTTTCCGTTGTCCCCAATAAGGGTACATGGACGAGTGAAGTAATTGTTGGAAATAGTGTGTCTCGGGACAATTCCGTCTTCAAGCCAGACCACCAACAGGCACCCCATGTTCTTCTTATCGATGAAAGAACATCCAGAAACCTCGTTTTCTGTTCCGTAAAGGGAAATCCACTTTGTGTCGACCTTGCTTTCCGCGCTGCTTCGGCCGTCGATAAGACATGAGGAAGCTTTACAATGACTGCTACCCTTCGCGAAAGTGAGTATCGATTTCTTTACCGAAGTGTCAAGTCCTACGAAGTCGAACCCGCTTACCTGCAGATATGAGCCGTTAAGCGTTATTGACGATCCTCCGACGAACTTCACGCCGCCTACGCTCTCGCTTCTGAGAACGACTGGAGCGTTTTCCCTTCCCGTAGCGCTGAGCTTTATGTTCACATTCTCATAGACGCCGTCTTTCCACACGACCGTGTCGCCGGCGGAAAGCTTAAGGGCGGAAAACTCCTGAGCGCTGCTTACCACATACTCCTTCCCCGATTCCTGCGCGATATCGGCGCAGGAACCCAGGAAAAGAGCTGTCGCTACGAATAAAGTAGTTATCATATTATTTTGTAAGTTCATTTGACCAATAGAGATCAAACTCGATGTAACCCTCTCTCGTAGTGAGAGCGAGACCGGTGGCTGGATCGCCGCAACCGACGCTCTTGATGACAATGAAGCCCTGACGGCAGACATTCTCCATCGCGGTAGGCTTTCCACCTGTGTCATGAGCATGGGCGAAGTTCACATACTGGATACCAAGTACGCTTCCTGCGACCCAAGTTGAGCCCTCCGCGGTTCCGAAAGCAGGAGCCGCAGAACCTGCGAGAGTGGTGTAAGAGAGAATATCGGTCACTGTACCTGCCTTGGCGGCCGCTACGAAATCAGCGTTGTCAGTGATTATTCTCGCATAGATGCTTGGAGTTCCATATGTAGCGGAGAGGGCGACTCCGTCAAGGAAGAAGGTCTTGAGCTGAGAAGCTGAGTTCGCAGGGTTCTGGAACGCCAGCTTATGAGCGGAGCTAGCAGTAAGGAAGTAGTATGGCTGTACAGAGTAGTACTGCTGGGCCGTAGCGCCGGCGGCTGTCTTACCTGCCGCGGTGATGACGCTGTTTGTGGTCTGAAGAGCGAATGGGTCGAGCTCTTTAGTCTTCCACTCGCTTACGCTCGCTACTCTACCCTCATTCAGAAGAAGGAAAGCGGCCTCAGCGTTAGCTGCAGGGTAGGTTGACTTAGAGTTAGAACCGGTGCAGATCTTCAAGCCCTTGGTATAGTAGAACGGAAGGACTGAGATAGTCTCTGTGAAAGCGACCTCGCCTGAGTTATAGTAAGCGACAAGGGCTACATCCTTCTTGGCGGTTCCGCTGATAGTAGAAGGCATCACGAAATGAGCCTCGACATCAGTAGCGGCGCCTACAAGAGGAGCGTCGATGCCGTCAACGCTGAACTTCTCGACGGTAGCCATGTTCTCACCCTTGACGACAAGTTCCTTGCCCAGGTAGAAGAGAGAGTATGCCGCGTCAACGTTGGCGATGCTTGTGAAGGCTGGCTTAGCAGGACCCATAGGAGTAGTGTCAACGCTGAATTCGCCGGCGTTCACGCTCTGAGCAGGAGTACCGTAGCTTGCCACGAGATTAGCCGCCTTGACTGCAGGCTCGGTCTTCTCGATTGCTGAAGGTATCTTGAAGCTCAATGACTTAGCCTCCTTAGAGAGGATAAGAAGCTCCTGAGAGTTCCATGTAAGGGCGTCAACAAGGTCGAGGTTCTCTCCGGTAAGAGTGAACTCGTCACCGATCTTCGCCGGAGCGCTCTGGCTCAAAGCGGAGAATACAGGAGCGAGGTACTCGAACGGAGTCTGATCGGTAACGTCGATTGTTCCGCCGACCCAGTATGCGGCTATAGCCACAGAGGTGGAAGCTCCGCTAGGCTCTACGGCCGGCATAGGGAACTGAACCTTATCAGCGGCGATGGTAAGGTCATCGACAGACACGCTCTTACCGTTCACGTCAATACCCGTGATCTGGTCAAGGTTACGGCCGGAGACGGTGACCACTGTGCCGGCAGTACCGCTTGCAGGAGAGAATCCGCTGACAAGGGCGTCGGTCACAGGGACTGTGATGAAATAATTACACTTGAAGATAGGCTCTTCAGAATCCTTTGAGAAGATCTCGAGCATCTGAAGATGAGGATTATCGCTCTGGGCGAGCTCAAGAGCAGGAACCGTGAACTCAATCTCCTTGATAGACTGAGACAGGATCTCCGCCTGCACGCCACCGATAGTGACGCTTGAGACTCTGTCAAGGTTGAATCCGGAAGCCTTTACGGTAGTTCCGATGAAAGCCTTCACGCTACCGCTCTCATCCGGCATCGGAGTCACGGTCTTGGCGTTGACTGCCGGAATATGCACAGGCTCCACGGCCTTCTTCTGACACGCGGTCAGAAGGGCCAGGATGCCGACTATATATGCTAATCGTTTAAACATATCCTATAATTTTGAATAATCGTAGTCGTACTTCTGCCAGTAGCAGTTGAATGTGTACTCGCTCAGAGTAGCAGGTTTTGCCGAGTTGGACTGGTCGATCTTGAAGTCAACCTTGGTCACATGGATGAAACCGATTCTCTTCACGTTAGAGAGCTTGTTCACGCTCGCTGGGCCCCAACCGTTATAGTCATAGTAAAGAACCATGACGACAGCGTCCATCTTGACAAGAACGTCTGATTTACGGTCTCCGAAGCTGTCAGCAGGCGCCCACTTGGTGTCAGTGAGGGCTCCTGAAGGAGCAGTCACGCTGACTCCGGCGACTGTCTGAGCGGTAACGTCAATAGGGAAGCTCTTCTCGTCGATGATCTCTAGTTTCTCACCCAGGACAGCGTTGATGATAGCCTCCTCCGCAGGGTTTGAAGCCTTAAGCTCACGGAAACCGAGGACAGGAGTACCGAAGCAAGTCACGTTGCCGCCAGGGAGACGGTTAGCGTCGCCGCTTACATTAGCTGCCCAGAAGTTCTTCAAAAGGCTGTTTGAGTTAGCTGGCGATGTGATAGCGAGGGCGCTTGAGTTGTTAGAGTAGAAGAAGAAGTAAGGAACTACTGACTCATACTCTTCCTTGCTTACAGCAGGAATCTGAGCGGCTGAGCAGGTAGCGGCTTTTTTCTCGAATGATACAGGGTCAAGCTTGGTGCCCCAGTCAGAGTTGGCGTAAACCATACCTGTCTCAGGAGAGAAGAAGCAAGCAAGAGGGCCGCTCTTCGCATGACCGCTGGTCACGACATTTTCCCAGTACTTGACAAACGGAACATAGACCTTGAAGTCATTAGCGAGGGTCTTTGTCTCGAATCCGTCGAAATACTCTACAACCACGTCAGTGACAGTCTCTCCGTCAGGGAAGTTTCCTGCAGGGACGCTGAAGGTCAGCGAAGAAGGCTGCTTGGAGATGTTGGCCTCGAAGCCGCCGACAAGCACCTTGTCAACCTTGTCAAGATTAGAACCTGTAAGGGTGATAGACTTTCCTACAGCTGTACGGGTGAAAGAGTAAGCGTCGAATGTAGGCACGAGGCGGACGATGCTGAGAGAAGGAGCGGCGTCAAGAGAGGTGACCACGGTAGCCTTACCGTCGAAATACTCGAGGGTGATCTTAGCCACTGCGCCCTCAACGTAAGGGACCCTGACGATAATCTCGTCCTCTGCGATAGAGGTGATAGAGGCTGAGTGACCCTCTGTAAGGCCCTCGGCGGTGAAGATGACCGCTGTGACGGCGTTGAGGTTCTCTCCTGCCACGAGCATCTCGCTACCCATGTCAGCGCTCTTCTGGAGAAGTCCGGCGTTGATTACAGGCATAGCGTAGGTGCAGGTGAAGCTCTTCTCGGAGCTGCCTTTTCCGGCGGCGTTCTCAAGGGTGATCACACCGGAGGTTGAGCCTTCACCGACACGGATAGAAAGGCGTGTGTCAGATACTCTTTCGACTACAAGCGCAGGCTTGTCGCCGATATATGCGGCGTTCACGTCGTCCAGATATTTTCCGGTCACGGTGACAACCGCGCCCACAGGAGCCGAGGCTGGCTCGAAGGAGCTGACCTGGGGAGCGTGCATAGTCTCGTCATTGACAGAGATACGCTCCATGCAAGAGCATGTCATCAGCGCGATGACAGCCATTATAATTATTCTATAGCTTTTCATATTAATATCCGGCGTTTTGAGCCACATGGCTGTTAATATCTGTCACGGACATAGGAACAGGAAGCATACACTGCCAATCCTGGATTGTGTTCACCTTGTAACCATATCCACCGTAGAAGGCCTCGCTTGTGAGGAAGTCATTGACAGTGTTAGTGGCGGTTCCCCAACGAAGGAGGTCGAACCAGCGCTGGTTCTCGAACGCGAACTCAAGGCGGCGCTCTTTCCTGACAGCGAGTCTCATATCATACTTGGAAGGTACGTCTGCGAGGGTGATGGCTGGCAAACCGGCTCTTCCCCTTACAGCGTTAAGATAGAGGACAGCCTCATCGCTAGGGCCGGCGATCTCGTTGAGAGCCTCTACATAAAGAAGCATCACGTCAGCGAGGCGGATTACAGGGAAGTCAGTCTCCGCGTCATACTCAGCGACCATCGCAGGGTCGATGAATTTGTTGCAGTAGCGGGCGGTAGCACCGGTGACTTCCTGGCCTGTGGTAGCGTTGAAATAGCTTTCACGAAGCGATACGCTCTTGCGGAGGTCTCCTTCAGGGAAAGCGGCGATAAGGTCGTCAGAAGGATAGTTATAATGCTTAGGGTTACCCATCACTACGTTTCCGGCGTTGTTCATAGGGCCGTAGAGAGTAGAGAAAGGAGCGCCTACACCGAGCTTGCCTGACTTATAGCGTACGGCGAAGATAATCTCAGCGTTAAGCTCATTGTCAGTAGCGAAGATCTTGTCGTAAGGGACCATAGCGGCGCCGCTGGTAGGGTTGCCGCATGCCATGATGACCTCATGAAGGAGATCCTTTGCTCTCTCGTACTCGCTTGAGCCGGGTTTGAATCTTGTCATATAGACCTTGGCGAGAAGGGATTTGGCGGCGTTGAGGTCCGCTCTACCCAGGTCAGAAGCAGGCATCTTCTCAGGAAGAAGAGCGTCGCTGACGACTTCCTCGAGGTCCGTGATGATAAGGTCATACACCTGCTCTACAGGACTGCGCTGCATCTGACGGGCCTCAGTGGCACCGGTCTTTGAGGTCACGATGAATACAGGACCCCAGAGTCTTACAAGATTGAAGTAAAGGTGTGAGCGGAGGAAGAGAGCCTCGGCCTTGTACTGGTTGGCGAGGTCCTTGTTCTTGCACACGTCAAGTTTGCTCAGGACGGTGTTCGCTCTGTTGATAGCCTTGTAACAAGCGTCCCAGTAACCGCCTACATATCCGTTGGAAGTGAGGATTGTAGCCTGGTCGAGCTGCTCGATAAGCTTAGTGTCGCTTGAAGTAGAGTTAGTCGCACGTGAACGGGCGTTATCGGTACGCAGTTCAGTGACAGCCCACTCGTCATAAAGCACTCCATAGAGTCCGTTATAGACTCCGAGGACAGCGTTATTCAATGAAGCGTCATCCTTGATGTAGTCATCAGCCGCGATCTCTGAGATAGGGAACTGATTCAGGTTGCAAGATGCGCAGATGACTGCCAGGATAGCTATATATATGTAGTTTTTGATTCTCATGGCTGCCTAGAATTTTAAGTCGATACCGAAGGTGACAGTCGAAGTAAGCGGGAAGCCACCTCTCTGGTAACCGGTGATCAAAGGTGATGAGTAAGCTCCGGAAGTGACTCTCGCCTCTGGGTTGATACCCTTGTAGTTCTTGCTCCAGATGTAAGCGAGGTTAGCGCCGGTGAGGTAGAATCTCAGTCCGCCGAGTTTGTTCTTGAGATCTTTCTTAGAAAGAGTGTAACCCAAGGTCACATTACGCAGACAAACGTAAGAGGCGTTCTGGAGAGGATAGTCAGTAAGACAGAGGTCATAACCGTTCTTTCCGTAAGGAGTCTTTCCATCACCAGGATGGGTCTCGCTCACCCAGCGGTTAGCGGTGTACGCCTTGTTATACTTGTGGGTCTCATTGTAATAAACGTCACCGTTATAGACAGTCACGCCCGCTACACCCTGGATGAGGATGGAGAGGTCGAAACGGCCCATGCCGAAACGGTTGGTCATACCGTAAGTGACGCTTGGCTCAGGATTACCGAGGACGGTACGGTCATTCTCGTCAAGGACGCCGTCTTTGTTAGTGTCCACGATCTTAAGACCTCCCGGTACGTCAGAAGAGAAATGAGGGTTGGCGTCGATGTCAGCCTGGCTGAGCCAAACTCCGTCAGTCTTGTAACCATAGAACTGGACGACGCTCTGACCTACTCTTGAAATGTAGCCCTCGCTTCTTTCACCCTGGTTCACGAGCTGTGACTCTCCGGCGATCTCAAGAAGACGGGAACGGTTGAATGAGAGGTTGACGCTGGTCTCCCACTTGAAATTCTTACGGTCGATGTTGTAAGTATCAAGCTGGAACTCAGCACCCGCGTTACGCACGCGACCTATATTATTCCAGAAGTAGTTGAATCCTGTGAATGACTGGGTAGGCTGCTCGAAAAGAAGCGCTCTTGTGGTAGAATAGTAAGCATCTACGCTGAGGGTGATTCTGCTCTTGAGCACGCTCATATCCAAACCTACGTTGAACTCGTCTGTCTGCTCCCAGGTGATATCTGAGTTAGCGAGGGTGGACGATACGTTGGCGGCACCTGAAGTGAGGCTGCCGTTGCCGCTTCCTGTCACGTAGTTAGCCGCGTTGAAGAGCTCCATTGAAGAGCTGTATGCGACATTATTGTTACCGGTCACACCATAAGATGCGCGGAGCTTGAGCTGATTGACCCACCATACGTTCTTGAGCCAAGGCTCCTCAGACAGACGCCAACCGACAGAAACTGAAGGGAACCACGCGTTGCGGTGACCCTTGCTGAAGAGTGACGAGCGGTCGAGACGTACAGACGCAGAGATCAGGTACTTGTCGTCGTAAGAGTAGCTTACACGGGCGAGGCCGGACTCGAGGATGTTGCGAGGATACTTGAATGTACCTGTTCCAGTGCCGTTTCCGTTGTTGGAAGAAGCGATCTGGAAGATAGTGGCGGCGTTGAGAGTGTGAACGTCATCGGTAGGGAAACCGGTGGCGGTCATAGCCACTCTGAACACGTTTGTTCCCTCGAGAGTATAACCCAGAAGGGCGTCGAGTTTGTGCTTGCCCTTGTCAAGTTTATAATTGAGAGTATTCTCTGAGAGGAAGTTAGTGGTCATGGTGCTGAAGAAGGTAGCCTCTGAAGGAGATGAGTCCTTGATAGCGCCATACTTAGCGTAGTAGTATGAAGGAGCGTACTTGACATTGAAACCGTCAGAAGTCTTGAAAGTCAAGCCCTTCACGATCTCCCACTGGAAATAGAGGTTAGCCACGCCCTGATAAGACTCGCTCCAACGCTCAGCGTTAGCCACGATGCTCTTAGGGTTGTTGTTGGCTGATGAGAACGGGCTTCCGGTCTCCCATGCAGGGTTACCGAACTCGTCAGGAGCGCCTGTAGGAGCGGAGATGCTGTTGAAGTGGCTACCACGGGCATATCCTGAATAACCCGTCAAAGCGGTACTCCAGTCATTATGCTTGACCGGCAGGAAGGACGGAGTCCTGTAATAGTCGGTGAAGTTGTTGTAAGGACGAGAAGTCTTTGAATAGTTAAAGGAGATGTTGTATCCGAACTTGGTCTTCGGAGAGAGATCCACGTCCATCTTGCTACGCAAGCTGAAACGAAGAGCCTCGTTCATGATCATAAGACCCTTATCCTGAGTAATGCTGGCTGAAGTGTAGTATCTCACGCCTTTCTTTCCGCCGGACACTGAGAACTGAGCGCTCTTGATGTCAGCGAAGTTACGCAGAGCCTCTCTCTGCCAGTCAGTAGCGCCCATGTTTGACTCAACCCATGCGGCGGCCCTGTCCTGAGCCTTGACGGCGATACCGCCCTCTGCCTCCTCGTACTTCATCAAGTCGAGGTATTCAGTAGCGGTCATCACGTCATGGAGCTTATAGGCCATCTTCACACCCTCGTAGATCTTCACGCTGTATGAAGGCTTGTTCTCCACACCGCTCTTAGTGGTGATCATGATGACACCGTTAGCGGCTCTTGAACCGTAAATAGCGGCGGAAGCGGCATCCTTGAGGACCTCGATTGACTTCACGTCAGAGGCGTTGACCATTGAGAGACCGCCCGCGATAGGATAACCGTCGACAATGACAAGAGGTGAGCTGTCTGCTGAGATAGAGCCTGTACCCCTGACACGAAGAGCAGGAGCGACACCGACCTCTGAGGTCACGTTGTTGACAGTAAGACCCGCGATCTGGCCCTGCAGAGCAGTTGTGACATCCGATACAGGAACATCGACAAGACCCTCACCGCCTACCTTTGAGATAGAACCTGTGAGGTGAGATTTACTCTGAGTACCGTAACCGATAACCATCACGTCGTCAAGGAGCTGAGCCTCGATCTCCATCACGATGTCAGCGCTGCTGGATGACGGAGTGATTGTGACGGTCTTGTAACCGATTGACGAGAACACAATAGACTGGGAACCCTCTCCGAGAGTGAGAGAGTAACGTCCGGCATGGTCAGTGACAGTACCGTTAGTGGTACCTTCCTGAATAACTGAGACGCCGATAAGCGGACCCTGGTCATCTGAGACCACACCGCTCACCGTTTTCCCCTGAGCAGCCGCCGTGACGCTCACAAAAGAGAGTGCGAGCGCTACCATGGCGTTCAGTAGAATGTGTGACAATTTCATAGTGTTATTAATTATTTTAAGTGTTCAGCGACGAAAGCCGCGCTCTTGAAGAAGATCTCCTCCATTTTGTCGGATGTCTTCGAGCTGAGATTGTGGTCATAGTTAGGATAGACGTTGAGCTCCACGCTGCAGCCTTTGCGAGCCTTGAGGGCGGCGGCGAAGGCCTGGCTCTGCGAATACTCGACTGTAAGGTCGGCGGTACCGCAGAAAAGCTGAGCGGCCACCTTTGTCTTCTTTCCGATAAGATAGACAGGGGAAGCCTTTACGAGCTCACGCTCATCACGGTCGCAGAAGTAAGCGATACGGTCCTTGTCCTTGCTGCGCTGCACGATAGCGGCGGTAGTAAGGTCATAAATTCCTGAGTATCCGACAAATACCTTAGCGTCAGGACACATCATGGCGGCGCATGCGGCAAGGTGAGCGCCAGCGGATGTTCCGATGAATCCTACACATTTAGGATCAATGTTGAACATGGCGGCGTTATCGCGCATGTACTTCACGGCGTCAAGAACGTCCTGGATAGATACGTGTACGTCAAGACCTGGTTTCGGATAGAGAGAATACTCCACTCTCACGCCGGTGATACCATGCTGCTGGGCGAGGTATTTAGTCAAAGAACGGCCGGACTCGGCGTCTCCCCTGCTCCATCCGCCACCATGACAATGGATCACGAAAGGAGTAGGCTGGTCGCTGACTGCCTGATCGACGATGAGCTTAAGGTCATAGCCGTCGCAGTGCTTGTAAACATACTCGGTGCTGACGACCTTGTTGTAAAGTTTTCCCTTAAGGTCCTTAGCCTCGTATGTATAAGGCACGAGCAGGTCCTCGATAGAATTGATATCCACGATTTTGGCGTAGCGCTCCGCTTTCTGGAGAGAATAGCTTCCATCAGGATTAGCGTCAAGCTTCATCGCATAGCGATTTGTCACTTGCTGGGCAGAAGCCATCAGCGGCGCCGCCATGAAAATCATGACAAGCGCCTTTCTGATAAGGGTTTTCATAAATTTATAGTATTAGTTGATTTCATTTGACCAGTAAAGATCGAACTCGACATAGCCTTCGCGGGTCTCAGAAGCCAAGACGCCGTCATTGCAGGTCACATCTCTGATCACCATGAATCCCTGACGGAAAACGTCGGTGGCTGCGGCAGGCTTTCCTCCGGTTGACTGCACATACTCAAACTTCACATATTGAATCTCAATCACGGAGCCTTCATTCCAGTCACTAGTTCCCGTTCCCAATGCAGGGGCGGCGGAACCCGCGGTCTTTGTGTACGCCACGATATCCGTCATGGTGCCGTCAAGAACGCTCTGTTTAAATGTGGCGTTGTCAACGTTCGGCCTCATATATATGCTCGGAGTTCCGAAAGTAGCAGGGAGCTGGACGCCGTCCGCCCAGAAACATTTAAGCTGGGTAGCTGAGTTAGCCGGGTTCTGGAAGGCGAGCTTGTGAGCTGAGCTGGCGGTCAGGAAGATATATGGCTGAACTGAATAATACTGCTCAGCGGTAGCGTTCGCGTCAGCTTTGGCGACAGCTGTAATGACAGCGTTTGTTCCGGCAGCCGCATATGTATCGACAGCTGCCCACTCAGATGTAGAGATGACACGGCCCTCGTTCAAGAGAAGGAAGGCCTCAGCGGCGTTCTCTGCAGGATAGGTGCTCTTGGAGTTAGAACCGGTGCGGATCTTCAAGCCCTTGGTGAAATAGAATGGACGGACAGCGATGCTGTGAGTAAATGCAACTTCTCCGCCATTGTAGATAGCCTGGAGGCTGACGGTCTTCTCAGCGGTGCCGGAAATAGTGCTTGGCACCACAAAATGAGCCTCAGAAGCAGTCGCGGTGCCCACTACAGGAGCATCGATTCCGTCAACTACGAATTTCTCGACAGCGTTCATGCACTCACCCTTGACAACAAGCTCCTTAGCGAGATAGAACTCAGTGTATCTTGAGTCAGCGTTCTCGATGCTCGCGAATACAGGCTGGCCCTCAACGACCTCCTGCTCCTCTTTCTCGAAAACGAGCGCCACAGCAGAGACAAGCACTGAACCCTCGCCCTTGATTGAAAGACCGCTCATGCTCTCATAGCCCTCAGGAAGAGTGAACTCGAGGACACCGCCGGTAGAGGCGATAGACGCGCCCAGAGTAGCGGACTCGTAAAGGTTGGCGTTTTTCTTTGAAAGACTGGTCGTGCCGTCAAGAAGCTCGAGGCTGACAGCGCCAGAGGTTGTAGCCGCGGAGTTATAATGAGTGAAAAGTCTTACAGCGACTATTTTCTTGTCAGCGACAGTAGGAACGACGAATGTATTTCCACCCTTAAGCTGAGCGGCGGTGAATTTACAAGCGGCATTGCTCCAACCGAAGCTTGAACCGGCAGCGGTCCATGAGTAAGAGTTGCCGGCGCAGTCAGTAAGAGTAGCGGTACCAGCTTTAAGCTTATGCGCGGTGTCGTTCTTTGTGAAGCACTGGATCACAGCCTCGTTCTGAGCCGAACCCGCACCCTTGACATCAATGCTGATAGAATTAATCTTGCCGGCGGCGATTTCCTTAGCCTCGGCTATTGTGACTGTACGGGTATAGACAGCGTCCTGGGTAGTTACGGTAAGAGTAAGATCTCCGCTGACCGTGGTAGGTTTCACGACAAACCATACAGGCCAAGCCTCACCGCTTGCAGGAATACCCTCAAGGCTTACAGCTGAGACAGCGTTAGCCGCGCTCTCCTTCTGGACACTGTTAAGCTTCACCTGATCCACATCTTCTGAAAGGTTGACATAGTATGTTCCCGTAAGCGAAGAGATAGAAGCGGCATCCGGAGCCTGCGCGAACACGAGTGTGGCCGCATGGATCTTATCCGATGGAGCAAGACCCTTGACATTGACTCTGAGGTGGCTGAAAAGACGCTTGTAACCCTCAACGGTAGCCGTTCCGTCAGCGGCGACCTGGAAAGGCTTTCCGACGAGATAGTCCATGCTCTCATCGAAAGTATTAGCGCCAGGGAACTGGACAGGGCTGAGGCGCACGTAAGCGGCCGAGCCGGTGGAGTTCAGGCGTACGATGTTGTAGTTAAACGGCATGACAGGATACCATGTACATCCTTCGGCGGCTGCCGGAGCAGTGAAAGTATATACTCCGTTTCCTGCAGGGGTCGCCATGTTAGGCTGGCTGGCGTCCGCGCCTGGTCCGACAAGCTTCTCGCCGTTATTGTAGAACATGGCGATAGTCTCTGTTCCTGAAAGAGTGATGCCGGAAGTGGCGTCATAGGCGGTCTTGGTCTCACCAAGTTCGTTGTCAAGGACAGTAAGCTCAACGAGCTGTCCTTCTTTGGTCTGAGGCTGGTCTACGAGAGCTTTCTGGCATGAAGCACCAGCGAAAAGCAGCGCGAGGGCCGCGATAGAGTAGAAAATCTTTTTCATACGGCCGTCAATTAATATTCACCAAGATCATTATCTTCACCAGGTCCGATCACCGGGTCCTTCTGCCAGCTTCCGCAGAGTGGGGCTGACGCGTCAATAGTCTCAACCTCGACAAAAGGAGAGACATAAACAGCTTTTTCTTTGAGAATCATATCGATATTTTTAGTGTTCTTTGTGTGGTTAACCAGTTTCGTATTGCCAAAAATACGTAATTTTTGCTAAAAGTCAAGCACTTACTTCAACTTTTCGATACTGAAGTCAGCGAAGTTGAGAGTTTCGTCTCTCAAAGAAGAGGCGAGCGAGCGAGAATCACCGAAATAACGGTAAAGTCCCCACTTCGGACGAAGTCCGGTAGTTCCGGTGCGCCAAAGGTCTTTCTTCACGCCGTCAATCTTTACCAGAACCTTCTGGTCGCTGATTCTGGTGATGACCGTAGAGTAGCTTCCAGGCGTGTCGAAAGTGACAGTCTCACACACCTCGACCCACTGTCCGAGGAAGTCAGCGAGGTTGCATTCCGCCAGATATTCGTTGGACTTATTCGCCTCGGAAGGATAGACATAAATCACCTGGAGAACCTGGCCTCCATTCTTCGATCTTGCCGTATAGGTGACAAGAGGCTGGCTCACATCGGCCGTACCGGCTGCATTGTCAATGCCTTTCAACTGGTGGACGTGGGCGAAATTGGACGTAGTCTTCATGCCCTCAGGAAGGCGGAATTTCCACTTCATGCGAAGGGTCTCTCCCTTCTGAGCGACCATTGTCGCAGGTGACTTGGCGTCAGTTTTTATCTCGTTTCTCTGGCGGTCCTTGACATTGGCAAGTCCCCTGTCATCATCGTTTTGGATGTGCAGGATAAAGTTGAACACATACTTTCCCAGAGAGGAGTCATAACTTTGGGTAATATGACGCACTGGAGCCGAGCTATGGGCTCCGGAATTATCCGGAGTCTCGTACTCATACCCGCAGGCATGAATCAGATCGTAAGTGCCAGAATCGTTTCCGTCAGCCACCAGCATACATCCCAAAGGCTCATCAGAGTTGTCTTCAAGAGCGTACGAAGCTATGCGTATAGTCGTAGGATAAGAACTCTCGAGCACAAATCCCGACATGCTCGCGTAACCCGCCGGCAAAGGTAAGCTTACCGCCCCGCCATCCGCCATGGAAGGCTTCACGCTCAAGACTTTCCTGTCCCCAGCCTTCAGGGTCAGCTCAGGATAAGAAATCTGGCTCTGGCCGCGCTCAAGAAGCATTCTCGCAGAGACGATTTTCTTCCCCGAATAAACCGGCAAGACATACGAACTTATATCCTTCACCGCCGGAATCTGCGTAGCGCACGGCAGTTTTTCTGCCGAAGATAGGTCAAATGTCAAAGAAGACGTAGCTCCCTGCTCTAAGGCCAGAGCTCCGTCAAGAGGAATAGTCAAAGAGTACAGATTCGACTGGGTAGCAACAACTAGCGACACTTTACCCCTGAGAGTGAATGGCTTAGCGACAAAAGAACATGTCCACGCTCCGCCCTTAGCGGCTATGCCCGAGGCGCTGACAACGCTCACGCTGTTACTCATCGCGTCCGCCTGGACAGACTTTATAGTAAGGGATTCCCCCTCTGGAGAAAGCACGAAATCTCCGTTCAGGGCTGAAGAGGCTATTGTAGAGGCCGCCTGCGAGAAAGTTAGGCTGGCGGACATTATTTTTTCTGAAGCCTCCAAGCCCGTCATCCTCGCCTGTAATGTCGAGAAAACCTCGCTTGCGGAGGATTTTCCCTCTTGGATAGCTCCGCCGAAAACAGGTCCAAGCGCACCTTCCTCCAAGACAGAGGGCAGCCCTATCGAGACGGTCCCGTCTTTCGCGACTGTCAATTTGCCCGCTCCCTCAAAGACGGGATACCACTTAGCGCCGGAAGCGTCCGAGGCGGGCTCGAAAGAGTATTCTCCCGCGCCGAGAGACTTCGCGCTGACAACAGGCAAAAACGCCCCGTCCTTAAAGCCAAGAATAGAAATAGGCTCGCCACCTTGCAAAGATGTCGAGCTTAGATGAAAACTGATAGCGCTTGGCGTCGGAGCAGGAGCGGGTTCCACCTTACATCCCCAAAGCAGCGCCAAAAGAGTCAGTGGAGCTAAGTATTTATGCATTAGAGCTTTTCGATATTGAAATCAGCGAATCTGAGAACCTCGTCACGAAGCTCGTCAGCGTTGGAGCGATCCTTACCGAACCATCTGTAAATACCCCATTTAGGGCGGATAGCCGGCGTGCCGTCACGATAAAAATCTCTTTCAATATCATTGATTTCGAGCAGCACTTTCTTATCTGACACACGCTCGATTTTAAGAGAATACTTGCCTTCACGCGCACAAGTAACAGTCTCCGTTACGCTGACCCACTCACCAAGGAAATCCGCGAGATTGAGTTTCGCGAGGGTCTCGTTCTCCGAGCCTGCCCTTCCGGTATAGATGACCTGGAACTGCTGCTTGCCATTACTCATCGAGCGGCATGTGAAAGTTATCATCGGATGACCCACATCAGCGGTCTTCTCCTTATTGTCAATACCCTTGAGCTGATGAATATGAGTGAAACGGCTGGTGGTCTTCATGCCCTTCGGCAGCTTGAACTTCCAGCTCATCCTCATGGTCTCGCCCTCGGCGGCCTTCATGTATGAGGGGCTCTTGGCGTCAGTCTTGATCTCATTGCGCTGGCGATCCTTGATGTTCGCCTTGCCCCTATCGTCGTCGTTAGCTACATGGATGTGGAACTCAAAGACATTCTCCCCGAGCTGCTCGTCCCAGCACTGCGTGATATGGCGGAAAGGAGCCTGAGCGTGGGCACCGGAGTTGTCCGGAGTCTCGTACTCATAGCCGGAGGATTTAATAAGATCGTATGTCCCTGCATCATTTCCGTCCGCGGTCAATTTCCCGTCAGGAGGAGGACATGATGAGCTAAGGCAGAGGCTCAAGCAGAGAGCCGCGATATAAAACCTTTTCATGGAATAGTTTATTTGTCGATTTTTTGTGAAAGTTCACGGATAGAATTCAAGTGTCGTGCCAGAGCTTCGGCGGCTTCCTGAGGCTTATGCTCGAATATCATCTGGGCAAGGAGGGCATGGCCATGCAGAACCTCAGGGTCATCAGGGCGGCAGACGCTATATTTCTGATAGTATGCCTCTACCTCAGCGATGGCGGTCTTCCACAGGGCTGTCAACACCGTATTGTGCGAAGCCTGCATAATTGTATAGTGGAAAGCCAGATCCAATTCGACGCACGGATGCGCCTCGAAGGCGTCACGGGCGGCTATAATCCGGCTCATCTCCTCCTCTGTGCGAAGCTCCGCGCTCAGGCGTGAGGCCTCAGACTCGAGCAGGATACGCGTTGAAACCAGAGATGAGAAATAATGGTCGGAGACATACGAGCCGCGCTGGGCCTCTGTATGAATGACTCCGCAGAACTCCAACTTCTGCAATGCCTTACGTACCTCTCCCCTGCTGACGCCTAGCATCTCACAGAGTTTACGCTCGCCGGGAAGCTTCTCCCCCGCAGGGAGGCGTCCAGTATCGATCAGGGCCTGAATTTTCAGGGTTGTCTCTTGCTCTTTATTCATCTATTTGTATTTTCGCCGTCCAAATATACGAAAACTGTTTCATCAGCCTATTATATATTTTCCTACGTAAGGAATCTTGCTCAGCACCCACGCGGCGACGGCCACTGTGACATAAGAGCTTACAGCGGTGAGAAGAATAACGACTGGAGTGCAGGAAATCAGTCCCGCGAACAGGGAGGCATAGAAGGCCAGGGCCACCATATGGCCAAGGTACATGCCGTAGCTTATCTTCGATATCGGAAGTACTAGCTTCCGATATACAACGCCGTCCGCCTTGACATTTTTCATCATTAGAACTATGCTCAGAGCCATCAGGACCACGCCGATTGAACAGAAAGTCCAACTTGTCTCCCACCATACGGCGTCATGGACTCCCGTACCGACAGGGAACTGTCCGTCGGCCATCTGGAAGACCCTGCGCACGAAGCCTCCGAATGTAATGGCGAAGCCCGCGAGAAAGCCTGGGATACCGATGGCGAGGGACTTTTTAGCGGAAATCTCAGAGCCAAACTTCCTGAGCCATAAGCCCGCGAGCATATATCCCACAAAGCCGCTCACATAGTAAAAAGTACCGAACTCATTCCAGCTCGCCTCGCCCCAAAGAGGGTATTTCGCCGGATTAGGAATGCCTGTAGGACCATAAGTAAAAGCGAGAGAAGAAGGATCCACCCAATCTCTAATGAAAGGAATCAGAGTCGTGAATAACCATATTCCGATATAGACGGAAAGCTCTTTTTTTCCGACCTTCTCCGCCCAAGGGGAAAGAAGCGGCATGATCAGATAAAGGCCTATGAGCATATACACGAACCAGAGATGTCCCGCATTGTAATTGAAATTGAACACCAAATCTTTAAAATTAGAGATCGGCTCTCCCCAATAGAAGGCGTAGAACACTGACCAAATCACAAAAGGCACGAGTATCCTGACCGCCCTGCGACGGAAAAACTCTCCGGTAGAATAATGGACAGGGAACTGCAGATACGCTGAAGCTATCACGAAAAGAGGCACGCAGGAGCGTACTAAAGAGTCGAAAAATGCCGACCACCACGCGTCGCCGGCGCTAGCTATGAACGCTCCGTCCCCGCCAAGATAGAAAGGCTCGGTGCTGTGCACGACCATCACCATGAAACAGGCCATCACACGCAGCCAATCCGTCCAGACTATTCTTTTTTTTTCCATAATTTTCTATTATTCCGGCATTTGTATATTCAACTGGAACTTCTCGACTTCAGGGTTGGCGTCCTCGTGTGAAGCCTTGACGACCTCCCACATACGCTCGACAATCTCCGGATGCTCAGCGCTCAAGTCTGTGGTCTCCCCAGGATCGGCGACGATATCATAGAGCTCCATCTTAGTGTTGCCGTTCTTGACCTTCTGGACAAGACCCTTCCACTGTCCCATGCGCACGGCTACCCAGCCTTTTCCTCCAGGGAACTCCCAGTAAAGCGCCTCATGCTCTTCCTGCTTGTCCTCCTTGCCCTCGAGTACAGGAAGGAAAGATATACCGTCGTTCTGCGGCGCCTGTACGCCCGCCAGATCAGCAAAGGTCGGCATCAAATCGTCAAAACATGCCACATGAGAGCTCTTCGCGGCCTTAAGATGATCGCCCCATGCCACGACAAACGGCATTCTGATGCCACCCTCGCGCAACGAGCCCTTGCCCCACTGAGCGCAGCACTTGAACGGTCCGCCGCTTTGGAAATACTCCAAAGGAGAGTTACCGTTATGCGCCGGTCCGTTGTCTGACGAGACGACTATGATAGTATTGTCATATACTCCAAGCTCCTTAAGTTTCTCCACCAGGCGGCCGACCTGGGTGTCGATGTGGGTCACCATAGCAGCGTATGTCGCATGAGGATATCTGTTCGGAAGATACATGCCAGGCTCCGTACAAGGCTCCTCGTCGCCGAGCTTGTCCACATAGTACATGACCTCGTCCAAAGGCGCCTGGACGGCGCTGTGAGGCACGGTCGTAGTCCACATGACAAAGAACGGAGAGCTGGCGTTCTGCTCGATGAACGCCTCCATTTTGTCGTACATCAAATCGCAGCTGTAATGCTCGCTATTGTATCCTGAGTAGTTGGCGATGTCGTATTTATCAAGATTCTGGGGGAACTTCTGGCCCTGCATGACAAGGGCGTTGCCGGTCTCTATCTCCTTATCGTTCTCCCAAAGGTGGGTAGGATAATATGAATGCGCTAGAGCCTGGCAGTTGAAGCCATAGAAATAGTCAAAGCCCATGGAGTTAGGGGTCGAGCCGCTTTCCGGGAAGCCAAGGCCCCATTTTCCTACCATCGCTGTCTTATAGCCGGCCTCCTGCATCATCTTGGCTATGGTAGGGGTGCCTGCCTGGAGAGGGTACTGGCCCTGCTGGTCAGGATTGAGGAACACGCCGTTCCATCCCAGCGCCTCATCATCGGGAACATATCTCTCTTCATTTCCACGTATCTGGCTGTGGCCCATGTGCTTACCTGTCATGATACAGCAACGGGAAGGCGCGGAAAGCGGAGCCGCCGAGTACATATCTGTAAACAGGATACCCCGGCCTGCGAGAGCGTCGATATTCGGAGTCTCTATCTTTTCCTGACCGTAGCATCCAAGATCCCCGTAACCGAGGTCATCAAAAAGAAGGAATACGATGTTTGGCTTTGAGGGAAGCTTACTTCCCGAACAAGAGCATGCGGCAGCCGCGGCGGCAGCTAGTAATATAGGTTTTGTATTCATCATGGATATATTATTTTTTCTTGATCGCTTCGCAGGAAATGGCGCTTATAGTGCCTTTGCCGCTGATTATCTGGATTTTAAGGTCCGAGCCTCGACGGGCAGGATTAAGAGCCACTCTCTGGGCCGAACCTATCTGGCAATGTTTCTTGCTGAAGATAGGAGAGAACTGTCCGCCTCCCTCGTTGATAGATATGGTGAACACGCAGTCAGAGTCCATTCTCCACTGCACGTCGAAACGCTTGATCTCGACCTTGTCGTCAAGCGGGATCGAGAATTCCTCGCCCGCATTCAAGGTGATAGGAAGCACGTCCGAGAGGATATTGTCCTCCACGAATTTACGCTCCGGAGCGGCAGGATCCTTTACCGTCAAGGCCGCGGCCAGACGAAGATCTGTCGATGAGGCCGCGACAAAAATGTCAAATACGCCTGGCTCTATCACGGTCTTCATATCCCTGTCCAGCATCTCGAAGGCCGATGAAGGAAGGTGGATAGTGACCTCCTTTGACTCTCCCGGCTCGAGAGAGACTCTCTCAAATCCGCGGAGCATCTTGTCATAAACCGTTATTGAACTCTCCTCGTCGTGCAGGTAAACCTGGACAATCTCGTCACCTTTATATTTTCCCGTGTTTTTAAGGGTAAATGTCACGTCCACATCCTCGCCCGGCATAATCGCGTCCTTGGAAAGACGGATGTCGCTGTACTCGAATGTAGTGTAGCTAAGGCCGAAACCGAAGTCATACAAGGCTCCGTCCGCCCTTGTCTTACGCCCCTTCGGGCCGACGCCGGTGTAACCGTCAATCTGGGAATTAGGCTTGTATGGGAAGTTGAAAGGAATCTGTCCCACTGTCTTAGGGAAGGTGACGGACAGCTTGCCGCCCGGATTGTACTCTCCAAGAAGGGCCTGCGCCACCGCCGTTCCGCCATGAGCGCCCGGATACCATGCCTCCAGGATAGCGTCCACGTTCTTATCCGCCCAGTTCACGCTCAAAGGACGGCCGTTGACCATGACCATGACAACAGGCTTTCCTGTCTTTTTCACCTCTTTAAGAAGCAGGTCCTGACATCCCGGAAGGTCCAGACTCGTACGGGAGCGGTTCTCGCCGCAGGTGCGGAGCTTTCCTCCGACAACCACCACGCAGACGTCCGCGTCCTTACAAACCTCCACAGCCTTGGCTATGCTCTCCAGCTCCTCCTGGCTTGGCTCATATCCGAAAAGTTCAGAATCCGGCCACTTGGCATCCACGACCTCGCAACCTTTGGCGTAAACCACCTCAGCCTGGCCCTCAAGGGCTTTTTTCAGACCGGCGTACACGGTCACAGATTCAGTCGCCACCGGACCGTAATGGGTGTGGGCATAGGCGTCGTCATCTGCGTTCGGGCCGACGACAGCGACCTTTTTAAGATCAGCGGCGCTAAGAGGCAGCAAACCGTTATTTTTCAAAAGAACGAGACATTCCTGAGATGCGCGCAGGGCGATCTCGTTATTCGCCTCGCCGTTTATCTCCTTGTCCGCCGCCGCATAGTCCTGCTGATACGGACTGTCAAAAAGACCTACCATGAACTTGACTCTAAGGATGTCTCGCACCCTCTCGTCTATTGTCTCCATGCTGATAGTCCCCTCCTGGACAAGCTCCCTCAAAGGAAGCACATAGCTATCCGGGGTACGGAAGGTACAGCGGACGTTCAGGCCCGCCTCGACGCTCTGGCGCACCGACTCCTTCATAGAAGCGGAGGTGTGGTGCTTTACATGAAGATACTCTACAGCGTCGGAGTCCGAAACGACATAGCCGCGGAAGCCGAAATCCGTGCGCAGACGGTCGTAAAGCCAATAACGGCTGCCCTGGATAGGCTCTCCGTCATAGTCATTGTACGAGCTCATCGCTCCAAGAAGACCCGCCTCGCCAATGACCCTTCGCCATGGATACATATGGATGTTCTCCACCTCATGAGGCGGCTCGTGAGGGTCGCAGCGGGCCGCGCCCTCCCTGGCTCCTTTGCCTGGCGAGTATATGCAGAAATGCTTCGCTGTCGCGGCCACCTGATAGTCTGTCTGGAGGCCCTTCACCATCTGGATGCCTAGCTCCGCCACCAGAAAAGGATCCTCGCCGTATATCTCCTCATAACGTCCCCAACGCTGGTCTCTTCCAACGTCCAGAATAGGAGCGTACACGTTTGTATAGCCAAGAAGACGGCCTTCCCTTCCCGTGATACGGCCCACCTCACGGATAAGCTCACGGTCCCATGTATGGCCTAGACCGAGCTGAGTCGGGAAATTCGTGGATTTATACGCCTCGACGCCGCGGATACCTTCATTTGTGAAATCCACCGGGATTCCGAGGCGAGTCTCCTCTATGAAGAAACGCTGGACCTCATTGAGAGCCTTGGCATGTGTCGAAGCCGGCCAGATATAAGGACTTTCCGTACTTGGCGCCACGTCCCAGCCCACGAATGAGTTCAGATGCTCGTCAATTGCTCCCATGCCATCCTTCCATATCTTGTTTTTCCACTCCGGGGTAGGAAGCTGGTCCGCGAGCACCCTACGATAACCGTAAAGAGTCACCATCTGACAGGTCTTCTCCTCAAGCGTCATCTGGCTCAGAAGGTCCTCTATCCTCGCGTCAATGTCCGCCTGAGGGTCTTCAAACACGTCCTTGACTCCGTTTTTATTAAAATCAATCCAGTTTTTATGATACATCTTCCCCTTCATGAAGTTCTCGGGGAGTACTTTTTCCTGAGCGGACGCGCTGAAAACAAGCGAAAGCGCCAGCAGCGGCGAGATGTAAGCTATTCTTCTCATAAAATCTATTTATCTGTACCTGACATTAAAGCTGCAGGTAAGGTAAGGGTTGAAACTCTGATTCTTATCCAAACGGTCCTGGAGCAGGTTCAAAATACGCTCCTTAGCCGCCTTATTTAAGGATTCTGTCTTGCCGACCTCCTCTATCACCATCGGAATCTGATCCGGACGCACCATAGAGATCGAAGGCTTCATGACAAAGCTCAAAGGCATATAGACTCCGTCCCCCATATCCCTGCACTCGCAACGGATGACCTCGCCTTCACGGGTGACACACTGGAACTTGAGGATGCCCCATTCCTGCTCCACGATATGCAGATTTATCGTAACCCTTTCTTTTTCTGTCCAGCTGAGCACGTCCACCAGTTTGTCCCCGTACTCGTACGTACCTACAAGACGGAATTTATGGCTTTTCGCGAACTTCTGGCCCCACTCCGAACCCTGGCCATACGCCAGCTCGAAAAGGTCTATATTGTGGAACACCTTGATTATCTCTCTTTGTACGGCGCCAGGCAGTGGCGAAGGATTCGAGCGGATTATCTTCTCATTGTAGTCATTGGCCTTACCCTTGGCGACCGTGCGGCTCAGCGAGGCGCTGGCGGAGATATCATCGTTTTTCAGGCAATAATTTATCAGGGGTCCGTACCCCATGAGACCGGCGGCGAATTTCGCGAGGCCCAGCTTGCCCTTAGGCATGACGCTGGCGACCAGGGGAAGCTCATGAGTGGCGAAGTCATAGCTGATGTCAGCGCCGTAAGTGAGCTTTTTCTTCCTGTTCTGAAGGGTTTTCTCCCATAATTTGGAGAGGATGAATTCCGGGGCGGACATCCCGTCAGGAACCACATAGGCGGCGGTCAGCATCAAGGTCTGAACCTTCATATTCACCGTCCCGAGGTCTGTCACATCTCCCGAAATGGTCACTGTCTTCTGTACTGTCTCATACCCTATTCTGGAATACTCCACCTTCAGCACATTCGGACTGCCTTTGGGAAGGCTCATGCTGATATTTCCCCGCTCGTCCGACATGGTCCCGGTTCCAAGGGCCGGGAAATAGATCATCACGTAGTCTCCAGGCGTTTGAGTTCCTTCGCCAAGGAAAACTTTCCCCACAACGCTTCTCGCGGACGGGGCGTTGGCGGGCCATGCTCCGGAAACGAGTGAGAGCGTCATCAGAAACGCCGACATTATGAATCTCAGTAAAGTCCTCATAGAATTTTCCCAAAGATAAAAAAAGTAATCTATCTTTGAGGGACAAAATTCTAAATTTGGAAAAATGAGAAGATTGTTTCCCGACAGGATTTCTATCCTTATCGCTTTTCTCACCCTTGTTTCTTGCTGGGGCGCCTATGCCCAAACCGGCCCGGACACACAGGGAAAGATTTCACGCAAAGAGCAGCGTCGCCAGGCGATCGAGCAGGCTGTCCAGGAGATTCTGGGAACCATCCAGGGGCGTCATTTCTCGATTGACCTGCACTCCACGACCCACTCTGTAAGCGGGGTCCAGATGAATATGGACAATCTGAACAGGCATCCTGATATCACCTTCCGTCCTGACGGGATAATGATTCTGGTGCCTTATTTCACTGGAAACACACCGCTTGATGGCGTAACAAAAGATGATATATTCAACGCTACAGTACGAGATAACAGGCGTATAATGCTTACCCCTATCTATCCTCACACCTGGATTGATTGTACCATACCATATCCTGATGATTTCACCGTGACTCGAGAGAAAGAAAAGGTGAAAATGACCTTCTCTTCCGAGCTGGATGAGGGAGGAGTGTACTTTTTCTCCTTCGTTTTCTTCAAAAAGAACTGTGACTTCTCGATAGATTGTAAATCATTTACCAAGACAGACTACCGCGGACATTTGATAACACATGAATAACCTGGTGAACTACCCACGAACTAAAGATTCGTGGGTAGTTCACCAGGTAGACTGAGCTAAAGGGCCACGTGATTCCACTTCGCAAGATTGATCTGCGTGCCGGTGCTTGTCAGTGTCGGCTGGTCGATGATGCTTGCCCAGGTGGCATCGGTGCAGATGATGACGCCGGCCGCGATGTCCTTGCCTGTATTCTGCATGAGGTTCTTCTTCTTGGCATCATTGGCAATGACAAAGTTTGTTCCCAGGGTTATCTTGCGAAGAACGGATTTGTAGTCTGCCGTTTGTCCTGAAACCGCGAACATTCCTCCCAAACTGCCGCCGGAGTAAGAGTTGACTCTTGTTGTATTGAACGATGAAAGGTCAATCTCCTCAAGGCTGAAGCAATCCATGAACATG
>JAKSJJ010000040.1 GCA_024398335.1 Bacteroidales bacterium
CTTCCGTTCAAGGCGAAACATCTTATTGTCGGCGAACCGACATCAAATAAGGTCGTCACAGCTTCAAAGGGTACGAAGCTCTTTGAGGTAGAGATCCTTGGCAAGGAGGCGCATTCGGGGTATCCAGGGCTTGGGGCCAGTGCGGTTGAGGCTTTCGTGAATTTCATGGGCCGTCTGCGTACAGCTCATTTCCCGGAGGATGAGACTTTGGGCCCTACTACATGGAACGTAGGCCGTCTTGTCTCGGACAATCCTCAGAATATTCTCAGCGGTCGCCTTACATGCAAGATTTATTTCCGTACCACTTTTGTCTCGGACGCTCTCGTGAGTGAGTGGATGTCCCGTCAGAAGGGAACGGAAGGCTATGGCTGCGAGATAAAGATCAAGGCTATGGGTGGTGACGCTCCGCTTCGTTACGTGGCGCCGGAGGGCTTCGGGGCGGCTCCGGTCTCATTCGGAAGTGACGCTCCGCACTTGAGTAATTTCACTTTCAAGAGTATCGTTGGCCCGGGCACTATCGCTGTGGCTCATAGGGACGAGGAGTATGTGGATCTGTCGCAGGTGGATGACGCCGTGCGCCTCTACACCCGCCTCTACGACCATTTCAAACAGGGCATGTAAGGAAAAGCGCCACGAAAAAAATAAAAACTTGAACTAAAGAACAGACGATAATATAAATTTTATACGAACCGTGGAGCCCGAAGGGCGAAAGTAAGTCCCTTCCCCGAGGGAAGGGATTTAGGGAAGGGGTAACGTGGATGAATCAAAATCATATCCACCAAACCTTCAAAGAAGGAATGCCCCACGAATAAATAAAAACTTGAACTAAAGAACAGACGATAATATGATTTTGATGAAATTCGGAGGCACCTCCGTAGGAAGTGCCGAGGCGATGAAAAGGACAATGGAGATAGTCCGGGCCAGGGTGGACGAACGCCCTGTAGTGGTCGTATCCGCCATGTCCAAAGTGACAGACATGCTCTATGAGATCGCGGACCTCGCCCTCAGCGGCGCCGCCACAGCCCTCAAAGAGAAAGTCGCCGCCCTCAAGCAGAAACACTACGAGGCCATCGAGGCCCTCATGGGCACAGACTCGTACTGGGCGGAAGAGGCCCGAAGCCGCGTGAAAGCCATATGCCAGAAAATAGAGAGCTCCACCGACAGAGTAGAGATCATCTCCCGCGGCGAGTACCTCTCGTCCAATGTCATGTACTGCGCCATGAACTCCCACAAACTTCCGACAGCCTTCGCTGATGCCCGAGAATTCATCATCACTGACAACGACAGGATGCAGGGAGAGCCAGACAACGCCGAGATCGTCCGCCGTGCCCCGAAAGTCATCGACGCCGCCTTCGGCAAATCCATCAGGGGTGTGCTCCCGCAGACCGTCATCACCCAAGGCTTCGTCGGCGCCACCTCCACCGGAGTGGAGACAATCCTCGGACGAGGAGGCTCTGACTACACCGCCTCTCTGATAGGAATGGCAGTGGACGCCCGTCGCATAGAGATATGGACTGATGTGGACGGAATACGCTCCGCTGACCCTAGAAAAGTCGATCATACCCTTTGCATCGGCCGCATATCCTTCGAGGAAGCCGCGCAGATGGCCCGCTCCGGCGCCAAGGTCCTCCACCCTAAGACCATCGAGCCCGCCGTCACCAAGAACATCCCTGTGATGGTCCTCAATTCTATGAACCCTGACGGAGAAGGCACGACCATTCTCGCCGCCGACCTGATCGAGGACGGTGTACGCTCCGTTTCCAGCAAGGAGAAAATCGCTCTTGTGAACGTCGAAGTCCCGGCGCTCGCTGATTCCTCGGCTATTCTTACCGACCTTGTGCGCACGCTCAAGGCCCACAGAGTCAATATCGACCTTATCAACGCCACCGCTGACCACATCGCCTTCACGACCGATTCCCTTGACCGTTTCAAACAGGCTCTGGCCGCCTTTGACGCCTCCCTCAATGTGACAACGGACACTACCTGCGCCCAGATATCTGTCATAGGCAAGAATATCTCCGAGCTCAGAGTGGCCCTCCGCAATGTCTCCGACCTCTTGCTCAAGAGCCCCCTTACTCAGGTCTCCCAGAACAATACATACGTGAACATCAGTTTCGTCGTGCCGGCAGGTGAAGTAGCCGCCGTGGTACGTCAGATACACGAATACCTCTTCGAAAAATGAAAGTAATAATATCAGGATACGGCAAAATGGGCCACATGATAGAGGCCGTTCTCGCCCAGAAAGGAATAGAATGCGTAGCTGCCAGCGAGGATATCGCGGCTATTGACCCCGCTGTCGCGGGGGAGTGTGTCTGCATAGACTTCACCACCCCGGAGGCATTCCGTAAGAATTATCCCGTTCTCGCCGCGAACTTCAAGGCCGTGGTCGTCGGAACTACAGGATGGAACGACATCAAGGACGAGGTCATCTCATGCTTTGAGAAGGCAGGCACTCCTATGATCTATTCTTCGAACTACTCAATCGGAGTCAATGTCCTTTTCGCCGCCGTAAAGCGTGCCAGCGAACTTCTCGCCGGCCATGGCTACACCCCTAGCATCCACGAGGTGCACCACGTCCATAAGCTCGACGCTCCGTCAGGAACCGCCAAGACCTTGGGCTCTATCGTGGAGAAGGGCATAGGACAGAGCGTAGAGATCACGTCGGAGCGCATAGGCGAGGTGCCGGGTATCCACAGCGTCAAATTCCCTAGCGGATGTGACAACTTGACATTCACCCATGAGGCGTTCTCAAGGGAAGGCTTCGCCCAGGGAGCTGTCGCCGCCGCCCAGATGACCGAAGGACTCGAGGGCGTACATGATTTTCAGGAACTTCTTTTCAAATAACTCTCTATGAAGAATTTATATCTGGAAGGCTGCGGTACAGCCCTGCTTACCCCCTTCAAGGACGGCCAGGTAGATTACCAGTGCTTCGCGTCTCTGGTAGATAGACAAGTCCAGTCCGGGATACATTTCCTCGTTCCCCTCGGAACTACAGGCGAGACCCCTTGCCTTAGCACCCAGGAGAGGATTAAAGTGCTCCAGACGGCCGTCGAGCACAGCGCCGGACGCCCTATTCTTGTCGGCGGCGGCACTAACTCCCTCACCTCTACCATAGAGAGCATAAAACTTCTCCAGCCATACGGCGCCGACGCCTTCCTTATCGTCGTGCCATATTACAACAAGCCTACCCAGGAGGGCATGTACGAGTATTTCAAGGCGGTCGCTGACGCTAGCGAGAAACCTATCGTGATATACAACGTTCCTGGCCGCACAGGAGCCAATATCTCCGCGCAGACCACTCTTCGCCTTGCCGAACATGAGAACATCATCGCTATCAAGGAGGCCTCAGGCAACTACGCCCAGATCTCTGAGATAATCCGTAATAAGCCACAGGGCTTCTCTGTCCTGAGCGGAAACGACGATGAGACACTCTCTCTTATGGCGACCGGCGCCCAGGGAGTCATCAGCGTGGCTTCCAACATCGCCCCTAAGCAGATGGCGACCCTTTGCTCCCTTCTCAAGGAGGACAGAATGGCCGAAGCCAGAGCGCTTCATTACTCCCTCATGCCTCTTTTCAAGAATTGCTTCATCGAGAGCAACCCTATCCCGGCGAAGGCGGCGATGGCCGCTCTGGGCCTGATGGAGAATTCCCTCCGTCTGCCTTTGGTGAAGGCTTCAGCGAAGACAGAGCAGATAATGATAGACACAGTCAAAGAACTTTTCAAGTAAGATTATATGAACGAGGAAATGCAGAGATTCAACGAGGTCATCGCCGGCCTTGAGAACGGAACAATACGAGTCGCCGAGAAGATTGACGGCGCATGGAAGGTGAACAAGTGGGTCAAGGAGGTGATACTCAGCGGCTTCAAGCTCGGAAAGATACAGGACATGAGCCAGGGTCAGTTCTCCTTCATTGACAAGGACACTTATCCGGTAAGAAAATTCACTGCGGAAGACGGCGTGCGTATAGTCCCTGGCGGAAGCAGCATCAGAAGGGGAGCGTTCGTGGCTCCCGGCGCGATAGTGATGCCTCCTTCATATATTAATGTAGGGGCATACGTGGACACAGGATCGATGGTTGACAGCCATGTCACCATAGGTTCATGCGCGCAGATAGGTAAGGGCGTGCATGTGTCGGCCGCCGCTCAGATCGGAGGCGTTCTCGAGCCTGCGGGCGCCATGCCTACAATCATCGAGGACGGAGCGTTCGTGGGTGGAAACTGCGGAATTTATGAGGGTACGATCGTCAGCGAGGGCGCGGTAATCGCAAGCGGAGTGATCATCACTTCGTCCACCGCCATCTTCGACGCCACCACCGGAGAGTTCATCCGCCGCAACGAGGACGGCCGTATCGTAGTGCCTCGTAACGCCGTGGTCGTGTCGGGAAGCAAACCTGTGACTAAGGGAGTCGCCGCTCAGGCGGGAGTACACCTTTATTGTCCTGTGATCGTGAAGTATCGTGACGAGAAGACCGCTTCGTCTGTATGCCTTGAGGACCTTTTGAGATAATCCCATGTATTCTGACAAGTTCTCTAAAGATGTCTCTAATTTTTTCCGCTCTCCTGTAAGAGAAATCTTCAAGAGAGTAGATCTTAACGCCATATACTCTTTCGCCGGCGGTTATCCTAACGCGTCCACCTTCCCTTTAGAGCAGATAAAGACTCTCTCCGGATTGGTCGTTGACAAATGGGGCGCATCCGCCTTCCAGTACGGGGCGACTCAGGGTGTGCCGGTGCTCCGTGAGGCGGTAGCCTCGAGATATGGAGTGGATGTCAGCAATGTGCAGATAACCACCTCGTCCCAGCAGGGAATCGACGTCTGCGCGAGGGTTCTGGTGGACCCCGGGGACGTCATCCTTACGGGGAATCCTACCTATCTGGGCGCCTTGCAGTCCTTCCGCTCATACAGGGCGGACATCGTCGGCGTCTCCGACTTCAAGTGGGAAGAGGCCATACAGGGCTGTCTGAGCGAGGGGAAGAAGATAAAATTCCTGTATATGATCCCGGATTTCCAAAATCCGACAGGAGAGACTTTGACCCTCGAGCAGAGGCGAGTCCTCGTGGATCTTGCGAAAAAATATGACTTCCTTATCGTTGAGGATAGTCCGTACAGGGAGCTTAGATATGAGGGCGAGCACCTTCCTACCATGTACTCTCTTGCTCCGGAAATGGTCATCCATCTGGGATCTTTCTCGAAGATTTTCGCTCCGGGCTTCCGCCTGGGATGGATTCTGGCTCCGCAGGAGGTGCTTGACAGTATTTACGTCTGCAAGCAGTCGTTGGATCTTTGCCCACCGGTTTTTGACCAGTACATGGCGGCGGAGTTCCTCTCAAGCGGAATGCTTGACAAGAACTTGCTTAAGAGCATAGAGTTATATAGGTCCAAGAGAGACCATCTTCTCTCACTTTTAGAAAAGTATATGCCTCAGGGCGTGAGCTGGACTCATCCTCAGGGCGGTCTGTTCCTGTTTCTCAGGCTTCCGGAAGGGTTTGACAGTGTGGCTTTCTATGATAAGGCCTTGGATGCCGGTGTCGCATACGTCTCAGGCGCCTTCTTCTATCCGGCGTACACGGACAAGTCCAAGGAGAGCACCGAGGGCCTTAATACCATGAGGCTTAATTTCTCCTTCCTCGCCACAGAGCGTATGGAGCCGGGTATCAAGCTTTTGTCTTCACTTATAAAAGAGACGATCTGATGAAGATATATAAGTATAGCGGAGCGGGAAACGATTTCGTGTTGCTTGACGGCAGGACGGAGGATTGTAGTGCGTACACTCGTGAACAGGCGGTGGTGAGTCTTTGCTCGGAGTATTCCACGGACGGGCTGATGGTGCTTGGCGCCGGTGATGAGCAGGTGGATTTCACCATGGACTACTACAATAGCGACGGCTCGGGAGGCATGATGTGCGGCAACGGCGGCAGGTGTATCGCCGCTTTCGCGGATTATCTGGGTATCGCTCCGTCTCATGCGGAGGCGCTGGTTTTCAGGGCGGCTGACGGTCTTCATACGGCGAGCGTTCTCTCAAGCGAAGGCTCTCTCAAGGTGATAAGGCTGAAAATGATTCCTGTCGAGGGGATTGAGGAGCTGCTCGGAGGGCGTTTTCTTAACACAGGTACTCGCCATTTCGTGCTTTTCAGCGACGATGTGGACAGGGAGGACGTCGATACCAGGGGAAGAGATTTCAGGCATAGGCCACAGTTTGCTCCAGTTGGCACGAATGTCAATTTCGTACAGGTCTGTGACGGTTTCTTGAAAGTGCGCACATTTGAAAAGGGCGTCGAGGCGGAGACTCTAGCCTGCGGTACAGGCATAGTGGCGAGCGCTATCTCGGCTTTTGACGCGGGTGTGGCCCCTTCCCGTCGAGAGGGCGGCGCTGTAGTTTATGATATTATTTCCCGCAGAGGGGACCGTTTGGCGGTGGATTTCATCCCGGGCGCTAAGGCGCATGCGGGCGAAGTCTATCTTACTGGTCCGGCGGAGCTGATATGGATTAAAGATATTTAAAGAATATGAAGAAAGTGTTTTTGCTGGCGGCCGTGACGCTTTTGGCCGCGTCCTGTCTAAAGTCAAAATATGAGTCGACCTTCCCTTTGCTTGTTTCGTTCGAGGGATATGTTGACAGTGAGCTTTATCCGAAGGGAGAAGAAGCGTTCTTCCGCAATCAGTTCTTCTATGGCGACCTGGACTTTTTCAACACCCGTGATACGGTAAAAGTAGATGGGAAGGATTCTGTCCGTTTCCAGGGCGGTTTCGCTATAGCTTACAAGTGTGATACTCTCTTGGAGGAGCGCACCGCGCCTTATTCGATCTTCTCCGCCTTTGACAGGGAAACTCTTAAGGCCCAAAGGACCAATCACTTCGCCGTCATTTATGACAATCCTGACAAGACCAAGAACCCGAAGTATCCTATGACTTTCCCGTTCTATTCTTACGGCAGCGCTACGTTGTCGAAGTGTTTTGTCTGCAATACCACCCTTGTCGTGGCGAGTGTTCTGGGTTATACGGATCTTGAGCCTTTTACCGACGGAGACTGGTTGCGTCTGACTCTCACAGGATGGAGAAAGGACAGCTCGGACGGTAGTGATGTACAGACAGGTAAGACGACAGTCTATCTTGCGGATTATAGAGAAGGGAAGAGAACGTGCCTCAAGCAATGGGAGGAGGTCGATATATCGGCCCTTGGCTCTATCCATTACATGACCTACGCCATCGAGTCAAGCACGGGAGAGATTCCTCCATACGTGTGCTTCGATGACATGGCGGTGTCTATCGCTCTGAAACAATAGGGGATTATTCGAGCAGTCCCTCGGGGACATGCATGTAGATACAGCGGCTCTGTGAGTCTATGCCCGCGATAAGGTCTTCGTGGAGCGGGATGAGCACAGGGCCGTTTTTGTATTCTATCTCCAGGCAAGGATTGGCCGGGATGTCGATAAAGTCGCTGACTTTGCCAAGCGGTGTCGCTTTGCTGAAGGCCTTTTCTCCTTTGAGACCATGGCTGTCGAGAAGATCCCAGCCTACGAGGAATGAGAAATCATCCTCGTCATATTCTTCTTCGAAAGCGTCCTCACGCATGTAAACCGCGGCCCCTGCTATTTCAAGGGCGTCTTCGCTCGATTTTATGTCTGTGAGGTGAACAAGGGCTTTTGTGGCGCCTCGTTTAGTAAGGGATTCAATAAAAAAGGGAACCGGTAGTCCATCAAAATAGATGAATACCGGTTCGTTTTCAGGTAATTCCTCCGGACTGATTGTGGCGAAACTCATCACAAGTTCCCCGTCAGTGCCGTTGGATTTGAGTACCTTGGCGATCTGAGTCAGATTACCGTCGAAAGACATGATTATGCCTCAACGTTCTCTGCTACCTCAGCTGCAGCCTCAGCGGCAGCGGCCTCAGCCTCTGCGCGAGCTGCTTCCTCAGCCTCTGCTTTCTTCTTAGCGAGTGCCTCAGCTCTCTCCTGGTTTACCTTTGCCTCAGCCTCTGCTGCAGCCTTTACCTTAGCGGCGGCCTCTTTGGTGAGACCATCCTTCTTAGCGGCTACCTTAGCGTCCTTCTGTGCCTTCCAAGCGTTGAACTTGGCGTCAGCCTGCTCCTGAGTGAGAGCGCCCTTAGCGACGCCACCCTGGAGGTGCTTCTTGAGGAGTACACCCTCGTAAGAGAGGATGCGGCTAGCGGTGAGGGTAGGCTCAGCACCTACATTAAGCCAAGCAAGAGCGCGCTCTGAGTTGAGCACGATAGTTGCAGGGTTAGTGTTAGGGTTGTAAGAGCCGATCTGCTCGATGTAACGACCATCGCGAGGTGCGCGGGTGTCTGCCACTACAATGTGGAAGAATGCGAAATTCTTCTTACCGTGGCGCTGAAGACGAATTTTAACAGCCATTGTGAATCTGTTTTAAAATGTTAATGATTACCTTACTTCCCCTACCCGAGGGGAAAACGTCGCGAAAGTAATAAAATATTTTGTATTTTTGCATAAACCGATTAAAAACTAAAGCATGAAGAATTTGATTTTTAGCCTCGTGGCGCTTTTTTGTGCCGTATTACCGTCTTTTGCGCAGAACGCTCTTAACGATTCGCCAGACAATATTGTCGGCACTTATTATGCTGTTCAGAGCGGAAATGAGAGCAAGGTTAAGATTTCCAAGGCAGCTGATGGCAGTTACTCCGCTCGTATAATTTGGGTGAAAAACTCTGTGGATCCTGCGACGGGTAAAAAATATACAGATGTGAAAAACCCGAACAGGGCTCTGCGCGATACGCCATGTGATCAGATTCAGGTATTCTGGGGGCTCAAGTACAATGCCGACAAGAAATGCTGGATGAACGGAAAGATCTATGATCCTACCCGCGGACTTAACGCTAACTGTAATGTGGAGTTCGCAGCGGACGGCCGTTTGAAGATCCGCGGTCAGGTTATGGGCATCGGTGAGACCGTTTATTGGAAGAAACTCTAATTTTTTTCGAAAAAACTTTAAAAAAATTTGTGGATTGCAAATTTAGGCGTATATTTGCAGTCCCGAAAGCGGAAGTGGCGAAATGGTAGACGCGCTACTTTGAGGGGGTAGTGGGAGTTTTCCTGTGCGAGTTCGAGTCTCGCCTTCCGCACAAAGGACCAGCAGAAATGCTGGTCTTTTTTTGTGCCCGCCCGTTTCTGCAACAGCGAAAATGAGCCTCTTTTTTGTCCGCGGCTGTAACCAAGCTATGCCACAATGCCGATGCCTCGCTGTTTGGGAGCGTCAGCGGTTCTTCGTCAATTTCCGTGCTCTCAAGTGGCACACGAGAGATAGAGCTTGATCCAAAGAAGCTTGTCCCCAGCCCTTCCGAACATACTGCGCTTCAAGGCCTTCACTTTGTTGTTCAGCCCTTCTATTAGGCCGTTGTTTATCTTGAAGCGTATCGCGTTCTTTATCGGTGTTATATCTTTGATGACACTTTTTACGAATGACTTTACGTCTGGGAATGGGCTGTTTCCGTATGTGTCTATCCAGTTGTCAAGGGCCTCCGTCTCTCCACCTTTCAGAATGATCCTGAAGGAGTTGTGGATATCCCGTAGCATTCTCAGTTGAGGCGAATAGGAGATGAGTTGCTCTGCCAGGATATGTTCGTGGGAGCATTCTCCTGTCTTTTCGTTGATTCCGAAGTTAGGATTGCAGACATACATATGTATCTTTCCTGTTGATAGAAGTCGCATTGCCGACTTGTGCTCAGCCTCTGATTGCGCCAAGGCATTATTCCTCCCTTCATGTGAGCCTGGCTTCGGCTTATACATCGGGTATACTTTCTTCATCTGAAGCCGGATAGCACCATAACTTATCTTGCTTCCAGACGCCTTGCAGTCATTGTATATCTCTGTATAACTTTTACCGGCTTTAACTCCCGCATCTATTATGTCGAGATTTGCCAAGACATGTTTCGGTGGGAGTATTTTCTTCCCGTGAGGTTCCTCGCAGTCCCACAAGTCATCCACGCGGCGTCTGCCGAAGGCATTCCTCGCGGTGGTCTTATTTATGCCTCGTTTCTTCATGTCCTTGATTTTGTTGAAGATTTCAATATCTTCCTGATTCGGAGGTCTGTACATCTGCACTGTACGGTCAACGGCCGCCACGCCTATGTACGACTCGATCTCCTTGCGTATGCTCTGGATGTTGTGTTTTATAGCTGACTCGATGTGGTCCCCACTATTCTTCACTAGATGGAAGCGGTCCGCCACTTGTTTCGCCTTCGGCAGCGAGCGTCGTATCGCTCTGTCGTATGCCCCGGCTCGATCCCGCGACACGACCTTTACCCGTTTATACTTCTTGAGAGCGCGAGCTACATCCTTTTCATCGCGGCTCCCCACCACTTCAATAGGCAGCCCGGTCTCCGCGTCCGCTATCAGCGTCCTGTATGTCTGGCCCTTTCTGGAGGCGAAGTCGTCAATGCATATCTCTTTGAATGAGCCGCAGTCAACCTCTATCTTGATATTGGTGACGATGCGCAGCGCCGTGGACGTACTGATCTGCATTCCACTCAATGCCAACTGGTTGGCTCCGACTTTTGATGTCACATTCGCAAGCATTCCTTCAAGGTACTTCTCTGCGGATACCGTACGTCGGCGGTATCTTTCTGTGATGCCCTCCACCTGGGACGCGAACGTCTTCCGACTGCATAGCGGATTCTTGCATCTGAAACGCTTGCTGTGGATTGTCAGTTGCATAGGATGGCCATGAAATGGAATATCAGATACCGTGCGGTCGTAATATGAATGGATGTGGACGCTGCGCTTGCCACAGCAAGGGCACTTTGACGAGTTTCGCGTATCCTCTATGGCTGCACGGATGACGGCTCCGTCGAACACGGCATTTGAACAATTAACATGCTTCCAGCCACAAATTTTCACGATAGCTTGGCTGCTTAATCTTGTTTCACTATCTTTGCAAATAACTCTTTCGGACACTGTAAGTGCTTGGATTTGAACACTTTAAGTTACAAAAAAGTATCCGAAAAAGCAAGGGTAATCCATTGATTTTCAATGGATTACCCTATATTTTTAGCACGAAATTTGACGAAGAACCGCG
>JAKSJJ010000041.1 GCA_024398335.1 Bacteroidales bacterium
GACGGTATTCGCGGTGCCGAGGTCTATCGCGAGTTCCTGTGTCAAGAATGAAAAAGAAAATGCCATTTGAGTCTGTTTTGGTTATAAACGCGTAAAAATACAAAAAAAACTTAAATTTGCCGTAAAATATCTGCCAATGGAAAGAAAAAAATATCTCGTAGTCATGGCCGGCGGAAGCGGTACAAGAATGGGAGCGGCCTTGCCCAAGCAATTTCTTCGGATCGGGGATAAATGTATCCTTCATCTGACCATAGAGAAGTTCCTGCACGCCTGCCCTGACATAAATGTCATCACCGTCCTGCCGTCATCGGGCATGCAGTGGTGGAAAGACTATTGCTACGAGAATAATTTCCTTTGCAGGCAGACTCTGGTCGCCGGAGGAATGACTCGCTTTCATTCTGTAAGAAACGGCCTCGCGAAGGTGCCCGACGGGGCGCTTGTCGCCATCCATGACGCTGTCCGTCCTTTGCTCTCCCGCGATCTGATAATCAACATCTTCGACCATGCTGAAAAGTCCGGCTCAGCGGTGCCTTTCGTGCCGGTAGTGGACACTATCAAGGCCCGCGGCGGGCAGAGCGTGGACCGCTCGGAGCTGATGGCGATACAGACTCCTCAGGTCTTCTGGTCCGAAAATCTGAAGAAGGCATACGAACAGCCATACGACACATCATACACCGACGACGCCTCAGTCCTTGAGGCGGACGGAGGCGTCGTAGATTTCGTGGAGGGGGAGAAATTCAACATCAAGCTCACCACTCCCGATGATTTGAGGCTCGCCGAAGCTATTCTGACTCTTTGACCTTCTTGTTCTTGGTCGTGGTGGCGGAGAAGCTTGTGCTCTGATACTCCTTTACCCATACCTGACGCTCGATAGCCTGGTCAAGAGATATCTGAGTCTCGGTTGACTGTACATACGGAATCTTCTGGATCGTGTTGAGCATGACCTCCATGAGGTGGTCGTGATCGAAACAATAAAGCTTGACTAGAAGAGCGTATTTTCCGGTTACAAAATGACACTCTACAATCTCTGGAATCCTTTCGAACGCCTCGATGACCTGAGGGTACTTGTTCGCTTCGGAAAGGGACACACTCACATACGCACACACATTCAAACCGAGAGTCTGGGGCTTGACAAGAAGTCTGGAACCCGTGATGACGCCATTCTGCTCGAGTTTTTTTACTCGCTGATGGATGGCCGCACCTGAAACTCCGCACTCCCTGGCGATCTCGAGGAACGGCATACGGGCGTTCTTTACCAGGAATGACAAGATCTTCTGATCGATCTGGTCGATGTGATAAGCAGACATAATGTTATAAATTATAATTAGAAAACGCTACGAAGGTATGCATAAAAATCAAAAAATGCAACTTCGTAGCGTAGAACTATCTTTTTCTGCCATTACGGGATGTAGGTTGAGCGCTGTTTATAATCGTTTCGCAGCCCTCTTTTGTCAGCGTAGAGGCCTCCGTACCCTTCGGTATCTTGAAATTTTTACCGTCATACTTGATGTAAGGTCCGTAAGCTCCGTTTATCACGCTTATGCCTCCCTCGAACTCCGCCAGGATTTCTCCTGAAGGTTTCGTCTGCGCCTGCTCGATGACGCTTATGCAGGTCTGCAGATCAACGGTGACAGGATTGGTCCTCCTCGGCAGGCTGATGTTCTTGCCCGCATACTTGATGTAGGCGCCGTATCGGCCCTTTGCCGCTACTATATCCTCGCCATTGTATTGACCGACGACCCTTGGAAGGGCGAAAAGCTTAAGGGCGTCTTCGAGTGTCACGCTTTCAATGAGCTGCCCTGGAGCGAGGGATACGCACTGGCGCGACTCTCCGTCGCCTTTTTGGACGTATGGTCCATATTGACCGAACTTAGCGACGAGCGGCTGGCCGTCAGAAGGGTCTATGCCGAGCTCCCTTGAGACACGGCTGTATTCCCTGTTCTGAAGCGTGGCGTCAATCTTCTCGTGGAACGGAGCATAGAAGTCAGCGATGACCTCCTGCCACTGCTTCTGACCTTCGGCGACCTTATCGAAGTCCTGCTCGACGCCGGCGGTGAAACCGTAATCAAGAATGGACTCGAAATTCTCTACAAGGTAGTCTGTGACGATGATTCCGATTTCCTGAGGAATGAGTTTGCCTTTCTCTGCGCCCACTACCTCGTTCTTGTGTGAAGATGTGATTCTTCCGTTCTTTAAAGCCAGGTTCGTCACGGCGATCTCCTCTCCTTCCTTGTCTCCCTTGACGATATACCCTCTGCCTTTGCTCAGGGTTGATATCGTAGGGGCGTATGTCGAAGGACGTCCGATTCCGAGCTCCTCGAGTTTCTTGACGAGGGTCGCCTCCGAGTAACGTGAAGGAGCGGCTGAGAACTTACATGAGGCGGTAAGGCCGTTCTCGTGCATGACGCATCCGGTAGCGAGCTCAGGAAGGATAACCTCGTCCTCCTGCGACTCGTCGTCCGTTCCTTCGAGGTAAACTTTGAGGAATCCGTCGAAAAGAACCTGAAGGGCGCTTACAGCGAATCTCTCCGGTCTCTTGGATGAACTTACCTTTATATCTGTCTTGAGAAGTTTTGCGTCAACCATCTGTGACGCGATAGTTCTCTTCCATATCAGTTCGTAGAGCTTCTGCTCCTGCGCGGTGCCGCTGATGCTGACGCGGTCCAAGTAGGTAGGTCGTATAGCCTCATGAGCCTCCTGCGCGCCTTTTGCTGAGGTTCTGTACTGACGGGTGTGGGAGTATTCTTCTCCGAAGTTCTCGCAGATGAATTTCTTCGAGGCGGAAAGAGCCAGGGTCGAGAGGTTGGTCGAGTCGGTACGCATGTATGTTATGAGTCCCTTCTCGTAAAGCTTCTGCGCGACGCTCATAGTCTGACTTACGCTCATGTGCAGTTTGCGTGACGCCTCCTGCTGCAGGGTAGAAGTCGTGAATGGGGCCGCAGGAAACCTTGAAGTCTCCTTTTTATCGACCTCGCATATAGCGTACTGCGCTCCTATGCTGTCCTCAAGGAAAGCGCGGGCCTCTTCGATGGTCTTGAACCTGTTCTCGAGAGTAGCTTTTACCGTTACTGAATCAGGAGTTCCTTCCGGGTGGAAGATGGCCTCGACTTTATACGACGCCTCTTTTTTGAAAGCGAGAATCTCTCGTTCTCTATCGACTATGAGCCTCAGGGCTACTGACTGTACGCGTCCGGCTGAGAGCTTCGGCTGGATTTTTCTCCAAAGTACCGGGGAAAGCTCAAATCCCACAAGACGGTCCATTACTCTGCGTGCCTGCTGGGCGCATACAAGGTTCATGTCAATCTCACGAGGGTTCTGGATCGCGTTGAGTATCGCGTTCTTTGTGATTTCGTGGAAGACTATGCGTCGTGTATTCTCTTTTTTAAGTCCGAGAGTGTCGAAAAGATGCCATGAGATAGCCTCTCCCTCTCGGTCTTCATCGGATGCCAGCCAGACCGTCTGAGCTTTCGCCGCGGCCTTTTTGAGGTCAGAGACGACTTTGACCTTGTCTGCCGGAACAATGTACTCAGGCTTGAAGCCGTCCTCTATGTTTACGCTTATTGTATTCTCATGAAGGTCGCGGATGTGACCGAAACTGGATTTTACTACGTACCCCTCTCCCAGAAACTTCTGGATTGTCCCCGCTTTCGCCGGAGACTCTACTATTACAAGATTTCCCTCCATATCCATTTTTTTGGTTTCGGGTGCAAAGTAAGGTACTTTCCACGTAATTTTCCAAATTTTGTTAGTAATTTTGCATTCTTGACTAGATTGCGCACAAAATGAAAGATACGCTGAAATCTAAAATCATAAAGTGGTTGTGGATACTGTTCCTCGGTTCTATAGCCGCCCTGGCCATGCTTCTTCTGCTGGTCGGACTCTTCGCTGACATACCGTCATTTGAAAGCCTTGAACACCCTGATAACAAGCTCGCTACGCAGGTTATAGCCGAAGGCGGGGAGGTCCTTTGCACCTTCCACGTGGAGAACCGCTCGTATGTCACATACCAGGAGCTTTCGCCGTATCTTGTCCAGGCGGCGGTCGCTACTGAGGACGTGCGTTTCTATCAGCATTCCGGAATCGATTTCAGAAGTCTTGGCCGTGTGCTTGTCAAGACCTTGATAGGTCGAAACAGCAGCCAGGGAGGAGGAAGTACCATCACTCAGCAGCTCGCGAAGACGCTTTACCCTCGTGAGGAAGTGACCAGCCGTATCCCGGGAGCCCGCAAGATGCACATGGTCAAGATCAAGCTCAAGGAGTGGATCACGGCAGTGAAGCTTGAGCGCAACTACACTAAGGACGAGATCATCACGATGTATCTCAACTCGGTATTTTTCGGAAGTAACGCGTATGGTATCAGGGCCGCGGCGCAGACTTTCTTCTCCAAGCATCCTTCGGAGCTGACTCTCGAGGAGAGCGCCACTCTTGTGGGCATGGTCAACAAGCCTACCCGCTACAATCCTATTATAAATCCTGACAAGTCCAAGTCAAGACGTGACCTTGTCATCTCCCGCATGGCAAAGGCCAAGTACATAGACCGTCACAGCGCGGACTCTTTGAAGGAGCTTCCGCTCGAGACCCATTTCCAGGAGATGGACCACAACTCGGGACGAGCTCCATATTTCAGGGACATGCTCTACAGGGTCATGTCGGCGAAGAAGCCGAGCAAGAAGGATTACAGCTCCAAGGTCTTCGAGTCGGATTCGCTTCGTCAGGCGGCCTTCTACGAATACAAGGCGGATTCGGCACGATGGAGGGATGACCCTCTGTATGGATGGCTGGAGAAAAACCGCAAGCCTGACGGGACCATGTACAATCTCTACACCGACGGTCTGAGAATTTATACTACCATCAATTTCAAGATGCAGAGATATGCCGAGGAGGCGGTCGTGGAGCATCTTGGCAAAGACCTTCAGAAAGAGTTCGAGAAAGAGCTTAAGAACCGCGCGAACGCTCCGTTCTCGGCGGATGTCCCGGCCAGGACAAGGGAGATTTCCATGAAGCAGGCTCGCCGCTGGAGCGACCGTTACAGGATGATGAAGCGTTCGGGAGCGTCAGAGAGCGAGATTCTCAAGAGTTTCGACGTCCCTGTGAAGATGAGAGTTTTCGCATGGAATAAGGAAGGCTATAAGGTCGTGGAGATGACCCCTAACGACTCTATCCTCTACTACAAGTCATTCCTCAGGGCGGCTTTCATGGCGATCGAGCCTCACACCGGATACGTGAAGGCGTATGTCGGCGGCCCGAACTACCGTTACTTCAAGTATGACAATGTTACCCAGGCGAAACGCCAGGTGGGATCTACCATAAAGCCGTTCCTGTACACTGACGCTATCTCCAGAGGAGAAAAGACTCCGTGCTCGCTCATGCCTAACATGCCTGCGAGCTTCGGCCCTTGGTCTCCGAGAGGAACGGGCGGCAGCGATGAGAAGGTATCCCTTAAGTGGGGCCTTACGGTAAGTAGCAACTTCGTATCTTCTCAGTTGATGAAGGAGCTTGGCCCGGACGGTATGGTCGAGGTCATGAGAAGAATGGGTATCACCTCCTATGTCGATCACGTCCCTTCTCTTTGCGTGGGTACGGCGGATATCTCCGTGTGTGAGATGGTCGCGGCTTATAACACTTTCCCTTCCGAAGGTATCTATATCGCGCCTATGTTTGTCACCCGAATCGAGGACTCGACCGGTAACCAGTTAGGCAAGGAGATGTTCGTCGCGAGAAAGAACGAGGCTATTTCCGTCCAGCAGGCATACACGATGATCGACATGATGCAGGGCGTAGTCGAGAGCGGTACGGCGACAAGACTGCGCTATAAGTATGCTCTCGCGTGTGATATCGCGGGAAAGACGGGAACGACCAATAACAACTCGGACGCATGGTTCATAGGCTATACTCCTAATATCACCGCCGGAGCGTGGGTCGGAGGTGAGGACCGCAACATCCACTTCCAGAACGGAGCGATAGGTCAGGGCTCGAGCGCCGCTCTTCCTATCGTCGGTCTCTTCCTCAAAAAGGTGACTTCAGACGGATCTTTGGGCGTGACCCAGAATGATAAGTTCGTTATTCCGACGGGCGTACATATTCCTTGTGAGCACGACGGCGAGTCTCAGGGCTCCGAAGGCTCGGAGGAAGTTCCGGAATTCTTTGACAATTAATTTTTCAGATAAATGCAGAGCAGATACGAATCCATAGCCGTTGTCTATGGTAGCGACTCTTCCGAGTGGGAAGTTTCGTGCAGGAGCGGAAAGTTCACCGCGTCGCAGATAGATGGCGAGAAATGGGATGTTTACGAGATATTCGCCCGCTTCGGAAAATGGGAGCTGGTAGCATATAGGCTTAAGGGCCAGGAAAGAGTAGAATTGCAGGAGAGTCAGCGTGTGGGCGTGGATAAGAACGATTTCAGCGTGACGCTTCCTTCAGGAAAGGTCAAGTTTGACTACGCTTATATAATGCAGCACGGAACTCCAGGCGAGAACGGTCTTATCCAGGGTTATTTCGAGATGCTCGGGATACCGTATAGCAGCTGCTCCTCATTCGTGTCCGCCATAACATTTGACAAGTTCTCTTGCAAGAGCTATCTCAAGGATGTCGATTTCGTGAAATGTGCTAAGGACATTTTCGTCCGCAAGGCGGAGATGACTCCGGATTTCGCCCAGCAGGCAGTGGACAAACTCGGGCTTCCTATGTTTGTCAAGCCTACGGACAGCGGGTCATCTTTCGGTGTGACCAAGGTCAAGAAAATCGAGGATTTCCAGGCAGCGGCGGATCTCGCCTTCTCTGAGGGCACGACTCTTCTCGCGGAGGAGGCCATTGTCGGCCGAGAGCTCCAGGATGGCGTGTACTTTAACGGAAAAGAGGTAGTCGCGCTCCCTGTCATAGAGATAGTCTCCGAGAACGAGTTTTTCGACTATGACGCTAAATACAATGGTAAGAGTCAGGAAATATGTCCCGCCAGGATCACCGACGCGGAAAGAGAGCTTATCCAGGAAACGTCCAAGAAAATATACCGTAGGCTCAACTGCTCGGGTGTTGTCCGTATAGACTACATCCTCAGCGGGGAGGATCTTTATTTCCTTGAGATCAACACGATTCCAGGCATGACCGCCGCTTCGCTCGTTCCTCAGATGGTCCGCGTCGCAGGCATGAAGATAACTGATTTCTTGTCGGAGATCATCGAGCCGCAGGGTCTTTAATGGTGCTTGGCGGCTTATATCCTGAGCGGGAAGAGAAAGCTATACTTCATTGGCTCTCTCAGGAAAATCTTTCCTCGGAGCAGTACGATATCGCGATAGGACGCCTTAAAACGGGGGAGCCCTTGCAGTATGTCCTTGGGAAGGCCTGGTTTTATGGCCGCGATTATAATGTAAATCCTTCTGTCCTCATCCCTCGACAGGAAACGGAGATTCTGGTTGATGAGGCTTTGAAGCAAATCCGCGCCCGCCGCTTCTCCGCCCCTGTCTGTCTGGATCTTTGCACGGGTTCCGGATGTATCGCATGGACGATGGCTTTGGACGCTCCGGGATCTGTGGTTGACGCGGTGGATATCAGCCCCGCCGCTCTTAAGACCGCTTCTTGCCAGCCTTTTGACGTTCCCGCCCCGGCCTCTAAGCCAAGATTTATCCAAACTGACCTTCTGAAAGAGACCGGACTCTCACTTCGTGACGGATACGATGTGATTCTCTCCAACCCACCGTATGTACGGCAGAGCGAGGCCGCCCTTATGCACCGCAATGTCCTTGAGCATGAGCCGTCGCTGGCCCTTTTTGTCCCTGACGAAGACCCTTTATTATTTTATAGGTCTGTCGCGTCCCTCTGCGCAAAGCTTCTTCGCCCCGGGGGCTTTGGGATAGTGGAGATAAATGAGGCTTTCCCGGAGCAGGTATCGGAACTTTTCAAAAAGGCGGGACTCAAGGGAGTCAGAACGGTATTTGACCTATGCGACAAGCCTCGACACATCTTTTTTGAGAAATAAGCGTTTATAAGTAATTGTAAACGCTTAATTTTTTTGTAATTGGATAAAGGGTAGTTTTTTAGCGGCAAAATTTAAATGCCATGAAAAAATCAATTTCTATCCTGGCGGTTTTCCTGGGCCTTCTATCTGTCCAGAGCTGCTTAAATGACAAAAAAGAAAATGAACCAGTCTTAGATTCCTGCCCTTCAATAACCCTTGAGGACATGGCCTTGTACTTGTCCCGCACCGGACTGGGTATGGAGCAGATGAACGAGGTCTTTGACGCGGTCAGTTGCTCCAGTGATAACGGCTATGATCAGGAGTATCTTTTCTCGGATCTGGTATCGGATCCGGGAGCGGGGGTGGGCGGGAGCTCAACGAAGTCCTCGGAAAATTATACTCATCCGTTAAGAGAACTGTTGCGAGAGAGCCTGAGCTCGGAGGCGGATGCTTTACTGGCCGCTTTAGAGAAGTCCGATATGCAGATTTACTGGCCGTATAGCGAAAACTGGGACGGCAAGACCTTGCCGGTTGTCACTTTTGACCCTATGGACGGCTCGGAGGCGAACATGGGCTATCGTCTCTTGGAGGACGGCAATGTCGAGGAGGTACTTGTTACAGAGGAAATGGCCACCAAGGTTCCGGTGTGGGTCGTAAACCGCAACGATGACTCGTCGTACACCACCTTGGAGATGCTTCGAAAAAATGACCCCGATTGGGGACAGGGAGGCTCTATTATAATAGGTCACCATCCGTCGTACAGTAAAGTCCGGACAAAATCCTCTTCCTGCAAGGCTTTGCTGCTGAAAGATTTTACAGCCAAACGCAATTTTGACACCTGGTTCGCCGGAGCGTCTGAGTTTTTCTGCAAGATAGGCTCCGTTGAGGATTTCAACGCCAGCACAGAGGCGGAGCTGAAACTTTATTCTCCGACAATCACGGATTTCATGATTACAGTAAGGCGAAATGAGGTCGGGCAGAAAAAGGAATTCAATGCCGTTCTGGTGTCGGAGTGGACAGAGCAACTGGAGCGTTGCGCCTTTTTGCTTATCGAGGATGACGGGGGCACCTGGACGAACTGGAACTGCAGCGCGGTGGTTAAGGTCCAGTCAAAAAGTTATGGTTTTGAGATGAGTATCCCGCTTCATTCCTCCGATGATATAGTGTGGAGGGGACAACTTTCGAGAAACTATGTCGAGGCGGGAAGCGGGAAGGAGGCTTCCTTCGGGGACGTGTCTCTTACTTTCTGTCTTGAGGATTTCTGATGACCATCTCGCAGGCTCGGCAGTCGAATTCGACTTGCAGCTCCCTGGAGTTGTTTAAAAGAGTCATCGGGGCGTTGCTGCAGCCGCGGTGATGTTTAGGACATAATCCGAGCTCGAAGCGTATGCAGTATTTGCTTCGCATCAGCTCGGCGTCCTTCTGGTGTTCCAGCTCGTACGCTTTTTCAACGCTCAGGGCCCCGCTTTTGATATAAATCGCTCTTGTCAGCTCGTTTGCGACATTGGCTTTATAGGAGATTTCCGTTTTGTATGGAAGCGCAGATCCTGCCGCCTTCACGTGCCTTAATGGCAAGGCGTGGCACGGGGAAGAGTCTAATTCCTCGGCGAGGGCGCGTCTTATGGAGTTGATGAAGGAGGCGCTAAGAAGAGGGAGGTTTTCCCCGGAGATCTCGCTGAGGGAGAATTTATAGATCGAGGCGGATTTACTCATCTGCGCGGCCGCGAGCGACTCGATTCTTGAGCGGTCGTTCGCTTGCGGGGCGTCGAAGGCGAACTCCTTCTCTACGATCCTTCCGTCCTGACTTTGGGCGTGGGCATGTACCAGGGCGTCCCTGCACTCCAGTTTAACCTTCACTGGGATCTCCCTTTTTCCTGGGGCCCGGGTAATCTCTTTTTCAAAGGCGGAGTCGAGATTTCGGAAGACAACAGCTCCGGAAAGAATTCCGTCCGCCGCTTTGCATACGATCTTGTTCCCCTGACAGACATCTCCTCTGAATCCGATGATTTCGGATCGTCTTCCGACCAGCGAGAATCCGTCTCCGTTGGCTAGAGTTACGCCTTTTTTCAGGTTCAGGGTCAGCTCCAGACTTCTTCCATCGGCTATTTTCTTGATAGCGGTGATCTGGCCTATCTGCTCACCCATGCCCTTGGCGGCGTCCATGGCGGCCCATTTGCCTTTGACACCGTCAATAAAGAGAGAGGTGTATCCTCTGTTGAAGGTCTTTTCAAGAGACGGGGTGAAGGATGATGAGACCTTTCCCCAGGAAGCCCTCCGATAAAGCGTCTTATTTGATTCGACAAGGGCGTCAAGGGCGAGGGAATATTCCCTTACGACATTTCTCACGTAAGATTCGTTTTTCAGTCTGCCCTCGATCTTGAACGAGACCACTCCGGCCTGGGCGAGCTGCCCGAGATGTCCGATCAGCTCGTAGTCCTTCAGCGAGAGCAGAGCCTTATCTCTGACGATGGTCTTGCCATTTTCGTCTTTAAGGTCGTAACGTGCCCTGCATGCCTGGACGCAGCCGCCTCTGTTCGCGCTTCGTGAGGCGAGCATCTCGGAGAGATAACACTCTCCGCTATAGCATACGCAAAGGGCTCCGTGGACGAAAAACTCCACCTCCGCTTGGACTTGGGAGCTGATGTCTTTAATCTGCTCCAGGCTCATCTGCCTTTCGAGGATTACCCTTGAAAAGCCGAGACTCTCCAGCCATTTCGCTCTTGCGACGTCACGTATGGAGCACTGCGTCGAGGCGTGCAGCGCCACGTCTGGACAGATCTCTTTCGCGAGAGAAGCGACGGCGGGGTCCTGGATGATGAGAGCGTCAACCTTAGCTTCCTTAAGCTCCGAGAGGGTTTTCTTGAGAGCCTCTATCTCCGAATCGTAGATTATTGTATTGACCGTCACGAAGACTCTAGCCCCGAATTTATGGGCGTAAGAGCACAGGCGCGCTATGTCTTGGACATTGTTGCCTGCGGCTTGGCGGGCGCCGAAGTTCTCGGCGGCGATATACACGGCATCGGCACCGCAGTCGATTGCCGCGATGCCGATGTCCGCATTCCTTGCGGGAGCGAGAAGTTCAAGCTCCC
>JAKSJJ010000042.1 GCA_024398335.1 Bacteroidales bacterium
CTCCTTTTACGGTCAGCCTCCGCGGTGCTCCGGCCGACCGTAACGTCGTCAGACAAGCTCCGTCACGAGGCGGCTCCTTCCTGTCGCTTCGCCATCCCGACCGCCTCAATTCGCCCTTCTCCCTCCTCCTGCCGCTCCCAAACAGTCTGTTCGTGGACAAACGGGAGCGGAATGCTACTCTGGCGCTCCCAAACAGTCTGTTCGTGGCCAAACGGAAGTGAAACGCTACTCTGGCGCTCCCAAATATGCCGCCAACGACCATTCTGAGACTGGTGGGGCCTAAACGCGAAGGGAAGTCAGCCGGGTGATCCAAAGTCAAAATTCCCCCGCCTCCTGTGGGAAGCGAGGGATGATCGAATGTAACAACCAGGCTCCGAAAGGAGGCGGGGGTCACGTTATTTCTTCTTCGGGGTCAGGGTGTTTGGCTTGTAATCGAGCATGTGATCGTAAATCATCACATTGCACAGAAGGCCTGAGATGCGGATGTAGAACGCTCCCCTGAGCGCCATTCCCGCCATAATCACACCCTTAGTGCGGTTGAGTCTCATCTTGCATACGACATCGCCAGAGTCAAGATCTGTCACTGTCAGAGTGCCGACCGCGATCATACCGCCGTTCTTCATGGCGTTCTGAGACATGCCGGAAACCCAGAAAGCTGCTGCGCCGTCGCCCGTGTCAAGAGTGTCGATGTCATACTTCATCTCATATTTGAACGCTGGATTCTCAGCGTCATATGCCGGCAGCTGGATGCAGTTAGTCTTTTTCTTTCCGCGGCCAAGGAGCATTTTCATCTCCCTCCATGCATTCTTGAATGAATCGTAGAATGACTTCTCTCCGACTGTCTCGAAAACAGTACCGTTGACCTTGGCGACGTTCCAATCACCGTCATACTCGACACTGACCGCATGGCTCACGTCAACGACGATATTCGTAAGCTGGCCGGAACGTGCGAAGTCAGTACTTCCCTCAAGAAGGGTCACGGTGTCCCACTCCTGCGCATAAGCGCTCATACAAAAGAGCGATGCGACTGCATAAAAGAACAACTTTTTCATATTCATTGATCGGTTAAAAATTAAAGAAATCTTTTCAGGTCCCGCTAAGTTCGTGATTTAGAAACAAATATGCAAGAAACCGAATGACAATTTCACCGACATCGCCTCGACATTAATAAAGGTGTCCCCTGACGGTACTGTGGGACATGCAGGCATCGCAGGTGAATTTCATGTTGGACAATATGGATGGTATTTGTGGCGGGGGAACGGATATTTCGCTATCTTTGCATGGAATAAATGAATATATATGGATAACATGCACTTCAAGCGCAAGCTTCCGACCCCGGCGGAGATCAAGCAGATGTACCCGATCTCTGAGAGCGGAAGGCTCGCTAAAGAGAAGAACGACCAGGCGCTCAAAGAAATATTCACTGGAGAGAGCGACAAGATGCTCCTTATCATAGGACCATGCTCCGCTGACAGAGAGGATGCGGTGACGGACTATATCACCCGCCTTCGTGAGCTCCAGGAGAAGGTCAAGGACAAAATCGTGATCGTACCGAGAGTCTATACCAATAAGCCACGTACCACGTGCATAGGTTACAAGGGAATGCTCCATCAGCCGGACCCTACCCAGGAGGCGGATCTTCTCAAGGGAGTCATCGCCATCCGCAAGCTGCACATGAAGACCCTCAACGAGACCGGATTCTCAAGCGCCGACGAGATGCTCTACCCGGAGAATCACAGATATCTCTCCGACCTGCTCTCATACGTAGCCATCGGAGCACGTAGCGTCGAGAACCAGCAGCACCGTATGGTGGCCAGCGGAATCGACGTGCCGGTGGGAGCAAAGAACCCTACCAGCGGAAACTTGAGCGTCATGATGAACAGCCTTAAAGCCGCGCAGTCCAGCCACACCTTCCTTTACAGAGGATGGGAGGTCACCACTGACGGCAATCCCCTCGCCCACGCGATTCTCAGAGGATATGCCGACGCGGACGGCATCAGCCACGCCAACTACCACTACGAGGACCTCCTGCGCCTTTGCGAGTTTTACGCCGCGGCTCCGGACCTTGTAAACCCTGCGGTTATCGTGGACACCAACCACGCCAACTCTGGCAAGAAGTACCTCGAGCAGATCCGAATAGCGAAGGAGATACTCCACAGTGCTTCCGCGAACGCCGACATCAGGAAAATGTTCAAAGGTCTGATGATTGAATCGTATCTCGAGGACGGATGTCAGAAAGCGAGCGGACGAGAATATGGTAAATCCATCACCGACCCATGCCTTGGATGGGAGAAGACCGAAAGACTGGTCCTCGACCTGGCCGACCTCTGGTAAGAAAAACAACCAGACACTGGCAAACAGGTCAGACAGCCCCCAGGCAAGAATGGCCAGCCCTCAAGCAAGTAGGGCCGACGACATCTAGCAAACAGGTCAGACGGACCTCTGGCGCTTAGCTCTCACACGCAAGAATCGGCGGCAAAAGCCACCGCGCATAACAACAAAAAAGCCACCTTCGCGGTGGCTTTTTTGATATTCGGACTAACTGGGGAGGCTCCCAGTCCCTCTTTTGGGCGATAAAACTACCGCCACAAAAAGGGCGATTCGAAAGTTGCTACTTCGTTACTGGACGGATAGAGCCACCGTTCAACCTGTAATAACTGGCTGTAGTTTTAGATGAGCTCGAGAAATCCAATAAATAAGCACCGGTATTGTTGACTGTCTCGAGGGTAGAAGACCAATATTTTCCTTCTGAACCGTATATTACACCATCGATTCCACGGAGACCTGCCGTAGGAAGGAAAATTACCCTATCCGTATAGCCCGCCTTATTTGACCTCACCTCATAGCCCATGACAGAATCGTACGTTTTCCAGGTCCAAGTACAATTACTAATAAGCTCTTTGAACTCATCACGTGTAGGCATACGCCAGCTGCCACCCCAAAGAGCGGATGCAGCGTCATCGGAACTTTCCAGAACAGATTTATTATCTATCTTTCCAAAAGTATCCTTAGTGACATACTTTGTATAAGCAGGATGGAAAGAATCGAAATACTTGTAAGTAGAGAGATTATAGCTAGCCTTCGGAGCGGTCTCTCCCCATGCGAAGTAATCACCATAATCATCTGGATCAGATGCGCCGATATTAATATCCGCCCATTTCACGGAAAGACCGAGGTCAACGGCATTACCGGCCACCGGAGTCTTTGTCTCGATATATGTTGTGTTTGCTAAAAACCTCCCTATTTCTGTGACAGCATAAGGCATGAGATAATATCTTGTGCCCATCTCCAGGTCGAAAAGCTCAAGTTCTCCGTCGTTCTCTACAAACTTGGAGTCAGAGAAGCTCAGCTTGTTCTCATACTTAGAGTAGATCACGCCCACTTTTTTAATCTTGATTCCGTGTTCTTCCCATTTAGCATTGAGTACAGCGGAAGTCGTTCCGATCTTCACCGCCTCAATCGCGATATATGATGGCTGTAGAGGAGAAGGCGTACCGAATGAAGTCATCTCACTCCATACAGTACGGCCGTCAACGGTGCTGATGATGCATGCGCGGGCCTTGTATGCCGTTCCGGGCTTCAGGCCCTCAACAAGGACGTCGCCCTCGCTTTCACCGGATTCGACCGCCTGCATTCCACCTGAGAATTCGCACGCGTCTTCGTTTTTCATCGGATCCTCTCCTGATGTGACAAAAACTCCGACCATGCATCCGCTGACGCCTTCCGGGATGTTCGTGGCATATCTAATCTGAACGCTGGTGTAGTCAGCGTCATATACACGGCACTCGATAGTGCCAAGAGACTTCTCAACCTCTAATGGCTTCTGACAAGAGCACAGGCAGGCAATAGCCGCGAAGATGACATAAATAATTTTTTTCATATTACTATAAAGTTTGGGGTTGCTACATTTTAATCATGGCACGTCCGCCACGAAAGTTGCTACTTGGTCACTGGACGGATAGAGCAACCCCAAGAGCGTGCGTCACTGGTTGGACTTACCTTATCCACAAACAAGTTCAGCTTGTATGCGAGGGATGGTGTAACAGTGAAGAGGGACGAAGTCCAATATTGTCCGATAGAGCCTTGCTGCAAAGGATTACCCACGTCATTGCATACGCCGGCGGCTGGAAGGAAGATTGCTCTGTCTGTGTAACCAGGCTTTTTGGACTGAACGAGGTAGCCAGCAACACCGTTGGAGGTCTCAGTATAGGTCCAAGAGCAGTTGGCGGTATTGGCAAGTTCTTTCATTTCCGAATCGGTAGGCATACGCCAGTTGCCACCCCAAAGGACGGAGGCGGCATCATCGGCTTTATCCAGGACTGACTTATTGTCCACAGTACCATAAGATGAGTTTGAGACGTACTTATTGTAAGAGAGATGGTAAACGTCAAGGAACTTGTAGTTGGACATACTATAATAAGTCTTCGGAGCGGTCTCTCCCCAAGCGAAGTGATCACCGTACTCATCAGGATCAAATGCGCCGATATTCATATCCGCCCATTTCACGGAAAGACCGAGGTCAACGGCATTACCGGCCACCGGAGTCTTTGTCTCGATATATGTTGTGTTTGCTAAAAACCTCCCTATTTCTGTGACAGCATAAGGCATGAGATAATATCTTGTGCCCATCTCCAGGTCGAAAAGCTCAAGTTCTCCGTCGTTCTCTACAAACTTGGAGTCAGAGAAGCTCAGCTTGTTCTCATACTTAGAGTAGATCACGCCCACTTTTTTAATCTTGATTCCGTGTTCTTCCCATTTAGCATTGAGTACAGCGGAAGTCGTTCCGATCTTCACCGCCTCAATCGCGATATATGATGGCTGTAGAGGAGAAGGCGTACCGAATGAAGTCATCTCACTCCATACAGTACGGCCGTCAACGGTGCTGATGATGCATGCGCGGGCCTTGTATGCCGTTCCGGGCTTCAGGCCCTCAACAAGGACGTCGCCCTCGCTTTCACCGGATTCGACCGCCTGCATTCCACCTGAGAATTCGCACGCGTCTTCGTTTTTCATCGGATCCTCTCCTGATGTGACAAAAACTCCGACCATGCATCCGCTGACGCCTTCCGGGATGTTCGTGGCATATCTAATCTGAACGCTGGTGTAGTCAGCGTCATATACACGGCACTCGATAGTGCCAAGAGACTTCTCAACCTCTAATGGCTTCTGACAAGAGCACAGGCAGGCAATAGCTGCGAAGATGACATAAATAATTTTTTTCATAATACTATAAAGTTTGGTGTTGCTACATTTTAATCATGGCACGTCCGCCACGACCGTCAATACATATCTTCAAGTCCTGATCCAAGCGCACATGACGATAGAACTCCGTCTCCTGTACCGCAGGCAACGCGTCGAGCACCTGGGCGTCGAAATGGCCCAGACCGCCCCACTGGTCGACATTGATGTAACCTACATTGAAAGAAGTCAAGTTCTGGAAAAAGTGAGTACCTTGGCTCGGATCCACACGGAAATTCTCCAGGCTCGCCTCCACGATGACCTTCGCCTCGGAGATATCGCTCCAACGCACAGGCACTCCCAGAGTAGGCTGGCTAGAGCCCCAACGCCCATAACCTATCAGCACATAATGCCTTCCCTGCGCACGCATCTCATTATTTATACGAGTGATCTCGCTTGCCATCTGATGGGTCTTCAGCACATCGAACGCCCCCGCCTTGAGATAGACAATGTCCCTGACCTCAGGAATCCACCCCGTGCCTAACGCGCTTGTGGACTCGATCACTGAACCTTCCGTATCGACATTCTTCCAGTCCACGACCGCGTAACGGCTGTCAACGGAGATAGGACGAATCTGGAGCACATTGAACACAGGAGGGTTGTCTCCCCTATCGAGGTCGGCGGCGAACTCAATCTCGACATAACAGCGTATCTCCTTAGAGGCTATCTTCAGGAGCTCGTCAACGATCGAGGCCAGAGGGAAGGTATTATACTTGAGGATGTGGGCGAAAGTGACGAATTTAGGGCCCTGCGGAATAGCGGAGTCCACGATTCTCATGTTCTCATAATCGTATGTCGAAGCGACATATTTAATATTGCGGAATTTCACGCAATCCTCGACAGGGATAGAGGCGAGGTTGATGGCGTCATCGACGCTAGTCTTGAACTTATCTGGCTGGAGGTCAAGGGCATAGATAGAGCGCTGAGTCTCGGTCATGGTAAGTTCAGGAGTCGAGGTCTGGAGCACGTGGCGAGGGTACTTAGGGCTGAAGCGGAGCACCTGGTCGCCGTCCACGACAGCCTTTCCCAGACCGAAGGCGACCTTCGCTATACCCTCCTCCGGCTCCTCATGGCCGATAGGATAGAAATTCAGCGAACGGGCCACGCCGGAGAGCGTAGGGAAATAATAACCCTTGTCCTCGCTTCCGCAGATTTCCTGGATGACGATAGCCATCTTCTCCTCGGAAATCACGTTGTTCGTAGCCGTGACATACGCCCTCGAAGAAGCGAAATAGACGGAGGCATATACACTCTTTATCGCCTTGGAGAGAAGTCTGAGCTCCTGGTCCTCGTTGTCCGTCCCAGGAATCATATAAGTAGAATACACACCGGCGAAAGGCTGGTAGTATGAGTCTTCAAGCAAAGATGACGACCTGATAGCCAATGGTTTACGCACGTGGTGGATAAATACCTTCAAAGCGGCGGTAAGATCCGCCGGAAGGGTCGAGGCCACGAACTCCGAAAGAATCTCGGCGTCAGTCAGGTCTGAGTCGATGACATATTTAAGGCCGTTCTCCTTGATGAAACGGTCGAAATAGTCAGTAGTGATGACAAGTGTACGAGGCACCATGACCCTCACGTCCTCCCACTTGTCGTAGAGGTTATGCTGCTGGAGCAGATGGTTCATGAAGGCCAGTCCCCTCGCTTTTCCGCCGAGCGAACCCTTGCCAAGGCGCGAGAACCAGATGGTGTCATCAAAGGTCTCAGGGTCGAAACGGGCCACCACGCCCAGACCCTGCGATATACGGAAATCACGCACCTCGCGGATAAGAGCCTTCCTATGCGCGGCGACGCTTCCGTCCTGCGCCACACTCATCTTGAAGAAGGTGCGGCTAAGAGCGAACAGTCCCCTGGCCTTCAGCCACTTGGACATGTAATTAGTACCCGCGAGCCTCTCAAGGTCATCGTCAGGGATAGTCTTGATGATACGCTCAAGACCCGCGAGGTCGCTCGCTCTCGCTATCTCCACGCCGGTCTCTTTGTTTGTCAGGACGAAGTCTCCGAATCCGAACTCCATGCTGATATAATCGCTGATCTGCTGGATAAGGATCTTGGAGCGCTTCATCACGAACCCAGCCCCCAGAGAATGCGCCATCTCCCTCATGCTCTCCTGCGAGGACTGCATGAGAATAGGCATCTTCGGGGTGTGAGTCTTGATCATACGGACGAGATTGACACCGGCGTCGAGTTTCTCGTCCGAAGGTTTGTCAAATTTATGGAGGACAAAGCCCACGTCAGTGATGACACCCATGAGATTGTCCTTGTAACGCATGTATAAAGATTCAGCGTCATCATAATTGGTCGCCATCAGGATCTTAGGACGCGAACGCTTACGGAATATCTGCTGCTGCTCGTTGAGCGCCTCCATGGCGGAAGCGTTGTTCTGCTGCAAGACCATCTTGTAGAGCATGGACAGATATGTGGAATAGTAGCGGACGGAGTCCTCCACCAGAAGAATGGCCTGGACGCCGGCCTCGAGAATGTCGTGCTCGGCGTTCAGGCTGTCCTCCAGCAGTTTGATGATAGCGATGATAAGGTCGGTGGAGTTGTTCCAGCAGAAGAAATAGTCTATGCAGGAATTATCCCCTTCCTTGATCTGGCGATAGATTTCTTTGGAATATGACGAGAGCAGCACGATAGGAGTGTCGGGGCTGGACTGCTTCATTCTCTTTGAGAACTCGAACACGTCCACCTCTCCGACGTTGTACATGGTGATGACAAGGTCGAATCTCTCCCCGCTTTCTACCAGCTCCAAGGCCTCGATAGTGGACTCCACCCTCACGAATGAAGGCGGATTGGAAAGATTCAGTTCACTGTACTCCTGGGTGATCTGAGACTCGATGCGTCCGTCCTCCTCGAGGGCGTAGCTGTCATAGTTGTTACAGACCAGCAGAATACGGCGTATCCTCCTGGACATCAACTTCTCGAACTGTGGTACCGCGCCAGCCATATCCCTCCGGGATTATACGAGACCCTGCTCAACCATGGCGTTAGCCACCTTGATGAATCCCGCGATGTTAGCGCCCTTGACGTAGTTGATATATCCGTCCTCCTCGGTGCCGTACTTGACACAAGCGGCGTGGATGTCGGACATGATAGTGTGCAGATGCTGGTCAACTTCCTCTGAAGTCCATCTCTGACGGATAGAGTTCTGGGTCATCTCAAGACCTGAGGTAGCCACTCCACCGGCGTTTGAAGCCTTTCCTGGAGAGTAAAGCATCTTCTTGCTCTGGAACAGGGCGATAGCCTCAGGAGTAGTAGGCATGTTAGCGCCCTCGGTCACGCACCAGCAACCGCCTGCGACGAGTTTCTCGGCGTCAGCGAGCTCGATCTCGTTCTGGGTAGCGCAAGGCATGGCGATGTCGCAAGGGATGCCCCATGGACGCTGTCCCTCGAAGTACTGAGCCTGTGGATACTGGTTCACATACTCTTTGATACGGCCGCGGCGTACGTTCTTGAGGTTCTTCACGAACGCGATCTTCTCCTCGGTCATTCCCTCTGGATCATATACGAAACCGTTTGAGTCAGAGAAAGTGACGACCTTCGCCCCGAGTCTCATAGCCTTCTCAGCGGCATACTGAGCGACGTTACCTGAACCTGAGATAAGGACAGTCTTACCCTCGAAGCTCTCGCCTCTTGTAGCGAGCATATCCTGCGCGAAATAGCATGCGCCGTAGCCTGTAGCCTCTGGACGAAGAAGTGAACCGCCCCAGCACTGACCCTTTCCTGTAAGAGTACCTGTCCACTCGTCGCGGATTCTCTTGTACTGGCCGAAGAGATAACCTACCTCACGTCCGCCTACTCCGATGTCACCTGCAGGGACGTCGGTGTCAGGACCGATATGACGCTGGAGCTCAGTCATGAAACTCTGGCAGAATCTCATGACCTCATTGTCTGACTTGCCGCGAGGGCTGAAGTCTGAACCTCCCTTACCGCCACCCATAGGCAGTGTGGTGAGGCTGTTCTTGAAGGTCTGCTCGAAGGCGAGGAACTTCATTATACTGAGGTTGACGCTTGAATGGAAACGGATACCGCCCTTGTAAGGTCCGATAGCGCTGTTCATCTGCACGCGGTAGCCCTTGTTGACATGGATCTCTCCCTTGTCGTCAACCCAAGGAACTCTGAAAAGGATGACGCGCTCAGGCTCTACCATTCTCTCCATGATCTTCTGGTCGAGAAGATGAGGATAAGCCATGATGTAAGGAGCGATGCTCTCTACAACTTCCCTTACCGCCTGATGAAACTCTTTCTCACCAGGGTTCTTGGCGATCAGTTCAGCCATAAAAGACTCAACATACTTCTTAGTAAAATTGTCCATAGTATATTAATTAAGATAAGTGTCTAGTACGCACGAATTCGGACAAATATAATAAAAAATCGCCGTCACTGAGAGTTTTTTCCGTATTTTTGCAAGAGTTATCAACAAGGGGCGCCGCCCCATAAAACCTGACCGCTATGAGACCATACGTACACAAGGTAAACTACTATGAGTGTGACAAGATGGGCGTGACCCACCACTCAAATTATATACGCTTCATGGAAGAATCGCGTATCGACTTCCTTGACCAGCTCGGCTACGGATTTGACAGGATGGAAGCCGAAGGAATCGTCTCCCCTGTCGTCGCCGTAGAATGTAACTACAAGAAAACCACCACCTTCAAAGACGAGATCACTATCGAGATCAAAATCAGCGAGGTCAGCACCTTGAAGATGAAAATCTCCTACACCATGAAAGTCCAGGGCAAGGTAGTATGTACCGGAGTCACGACCCACTGCTTCTTCGAGAACGGACGTCCGGCCATCATCCCTGAGCGATTCCCTGAGCTCGCGGTAGGCGTAGGAAATACAGAAAACTAATATAAATCAATAGCTTATGAAAATGCTCAAGAAACTGTTCACGCTTCTGGCGTTCGCCGCTCTGATGGTGTTTGCCTCATGCGAGAAAGAAACTATCAAAAAGAATCTCCCCTCCGGTCTTTACATCGACGGGGTCAACATTCCGTTTCAGCGCATTGAGATGGAAGTAGATTGCTTCGGAGAGGACGCCGCTGATCTATTTTTCTATAACGACGTACACGAGAAGGTATTCGAAATCCAGATCGCCAAATCAAGCATAGGACGCATAATCGACCTTGACAGACCTGACACGAGACAGGAGCCAGGTGTATGGACATATTACCTGGCGACTCCAAGTGAAGACTTCCTGCTCTGGGGCGGTGACGACTCAGATCTGAAAATCGCCGATGAAGGAGAATTGCTCGTCAAGCAAGGAAAGAATGGAGAATACAGCATCCAGGCATACGCCAATGTCGACGGCAGGAGTTTCAGCCTTAACTACAAAGGCGTTCTCAAGGCTCCAGACAACGTTCTGTGCGTCAACGGGAAAGAGACCCATATCGACCAGATGATTTACGAAGACATGCCTAGCGAATATGACGGATGCGCCATACGACTTTACACCAACGACATGTCGGCCGGCCCTATGGGACGTCTTATCCTTACAATCATCATGGCCCAGTCCAAGATGGGCGAAGATTATGACCTGAGCAAACTCGACCCAGGTCCTTTGTCCGAATACTATCTCTATTACTGCGTCACAGAATACGGAACGATGGACCCGACTGATGACTACTCATGGGACAAGAAAGTCTATGTCCACGGCGGCGTAGCGACAACCCTCGCGGACACGGGTAAGATGACAGTATATGGTAACGGCCAAAAGATAAGGATCGGCGCCCGCAAAGGCAAGACATCCTTCTGGGTGACCTACGG
>JAKSJJ010000043.1 GCA_024398335.1 Bacteroidales bacterium
GAAGCGCTCATCGTGATTGTATGTGAACCGTAATTTTGTTATATTCGCGAATACAGTATCGCAATATAATATTACGTCATGAGCATTTTCAAAGCCCTCCGGAAATTCTGGAAAAAGATATATGTCGACCCTAGACGTCACGCCTTCATCCGTAAATGGGGTCTTCCTATGATGGTTAAGTTCGACGAGATAATGAGAGAGCAAGGTATCCCATATACTCTCGTGTACGGAACACTACTCGGAGCCGTGCGTGAGAAAGGCTTCATCAAGCACGATAACGACATAGATGTAGCCGTATGGGCGGATTCCAACGTCTCCGCTCTGGAGGCCGCGCTTACTAAGACGGGATTCAAGTTATGCAGACGCATAACTGTCGATAACGGAGAATTCGGAAAGGAGGAGACCTATAAATATAACCACGTCTATATCGACATTTTCTATTTCTACCACAATCATGACGACATCTACAACGGTACTGTTTTCTTCAACCAGCCCGGCTGTCGTAACTGGTCTGAATCCATAAGAAAGCATGGGGGTCTCAAAGTGGTCCAGCTCATGCTCCCGCTTAGAAAAGAGACAGAATATGTACCGTTTGAAGACATCCAGTTGCCTATAACCACGAGCGCCCTGGACTTCGTGGAGGCCCGTTATGGCGAGAACTGGAGAATACCTGACCCTACCTTTGTATACCCTAAACTGGGAGACGTGAATTACGTAGAGCGCCCAGACAAGATAGGTATCATCAAACGTTTTTAATAGAGTCCACCAAGATGTATTCACGCCACGCATACCTTATCCTTGCCCATAAGAATTTCTCCCAGCTGGAGAAGCTCATACGCCTGCTTGACGACCCACGCAACGACATTTACGTACATGTGGACAGAAGAGCCCGATATGACAAGAGCCGTTTTGAGAACCTGTGCGAGCACTCGTCCCTTTTCTTTATCGAGAAGCCGCAGAAAGTGCATTGGGGAGGCGTGAGTATCATGAGAGCGGAGCTCCAGCTGCTCCAGGCAGCCAGCGGCAAGGGATACTCCTACCATCACCTTCTTTCGGGAATGTGCCTTCCTATCAAGGACCAGGACACTATCCACGATTTCTTCGACGCCCACCAAGGCAAGGAGTTCATCAACATGTACCGTATCAAGAAGACTACCTCTTCAAGGTACAATTACTACACTCTTTTCCCTGAAGGAGCGGGCATATTCCTGACCAATCTCGCCAATAATATCTTCAAAGGCATACAGATGGGTCTGGGCATCAAGATAAACAAGGACGTGAACTTCTATTTCGCCTCGCAGTGGTTCAGCATCACGGACGAGCTGGCAAGCTATGTACTTTCTAGAAAAGACTGGCTTGAAAAGGTGTTCCGTCACACGAATACCTGCGACGAGATTTTCCTTCCGACGCTTGTGTATGACTCCCCGTTCAAGGACAAGCTTTACTGCAGCGAGGAGGTATCTGACAACATCAACGAAGGCAATATGCGCTTTATTGACTGGGCACGACGCACAAGCGTCCGTCATCCGTACACCCTCAGGGCGGAGGACTATGACCTTCTGATGAGCGTCCCTCATTTCTGGGCGAGAAAGTTCGACGAGAACGTCGATGCCCAGATCATCGAGATGATTTACAATACTTTGAAGAAATAAGCCTTAGACAAGGTCACGGAACCTTTCAGGGATGCGCACGACGATGTCAAGATTGAACATCGCCGGTTTGTTCCATGCGTATGGCGGGCGGACGATACTCTGGCAGAGTCTGGCGAAGGAGGTCCAGCAATCAAAGTCAAGCGCCTTTTTCGAACTGACTACATTTATCGTGCGTGAGCGCTTTTTCATATGTTTGCCCCAACCTTGAGCGAGCCTGTCCTTGTCAGCGAAGCGGTCCTGTATCCTTTTCATGTCGAAATAGCCGAAATGAAGAAGGTACAGATCCTTGGCGATATGGAAGTTATGCCCTTTAATACGATGGAAACCCGAGCCCCAGACACAAGGCTTCGCGACGACAGAAGGCTTAGTGTATCTCGTGCCTATAAGAGCATAGCTTCTCTGACGAAGGAAAGGTTCGTCTGAGGTGATATCCGCTTCCTCTCCCAGCTTCTGCCCGAAATCAAGACCAAGACCTGAGACTGATACATCCACATCCATGTCCGAAAGGAATTCGCTCAGCGAGACTCCCCTTTTCGGGTCTACGACAAGGAACTCATCCGCGTCCACACCTATGACTAGATCATATCCATTCCCCAGGAGCTCCGCAGCCTTCCCGGAGAGAAATTTCAATCTTCCTTTCTCGGCCTCGACCACCTGGGAACCTATTTTAGGGACAAGAAAAGCGTTAGTACCCTGGCAGAAGTCTCCTATCGTCTGATCTGTTCCGTCAAAATAGATATACAAATTCTCCTTGCCAAGCTCAGCACCGTAATATCGCACCCACTTGGTAAGATAAAAATCGTCATTTCTGACCATTGTCACCGCGGCTATTCTCTTCATACTCTTCTATTTTCTAAGGTATTGAGCAGTAAATGATGTTCCTTTCTCAATCATGTCCTCTGGTGTTCCCTCGAAGACCACCTGTCCGCCCCTGTCGCCTGCGTCCGGACCGAGATCGATGACCCAATCCGAGGCCTTAATCACGTCCGGATTATGCTCGACGACCACAATTGAATGTCCCTTCTGCAAGAGAACGTCAAAGGCCTTGAGCAGTTTTTCCACGTCATAAAAATGAAGGCCGGTAGTAGGTTCATCAAATATAAAAAGAATATTCTGTTTTTTCGCCCCTGACTCCTGCGTCATTGAAAGGAAATATGCCAACTTGATACGCTGGCTCTCGCCTCCGGAGAGAGTGCTGCTGCTCTGTCCAAGCTTGATATACGACAATCCGACGTCCACAAGAGGCTGCAGTTTTCGCGCGATCGCCTGGGCCGCAGGCTCGTTTATCCCGCCAAAGAAGTCTATCGCCTCCTCTACGCTCATGTTCAAGATGTCATCGACATTCTTCTCGTGATAACGCACCTGAAGAATATCCGGCTTAAATCTTTTTCCCTTTCTTGCCTCGCAGACCATGGAGACATCCGCCATGACCTCCATCTCACTCTTCACAAAACCGTCTCCCTGACACTCCGGACAACGTCCTCCCTCCTGATTGAAGGAGAAATGTGACGGTCCATAACCGCTCATCTTAGCGTACTGTTGCTCCGAAAGCAGCTTTCGTATATCATCATAGACCTTCAGATATGTCACGGCGTTGGAACGGGAACTTCTTCCTATCGGGTTCTGGTCAACATACTCCACACGGCTTATCCTGTCAAGGTTTCCGCCAAGACGACGGAAAGTACCAGGAGCGGAGCCTGTCTCGTTAAGGTGTCTGAATAAAGCCGGATACAATATGTCTCCCACAAGTGAAGATTTACCGCTTCCGCTGACTCCAGTGACAACGGTCAAGACCCCGAGAGGGAACTTGACTGTAATGTCCTTCAAGTTATGCTCCATCGCCCCTTCGATATTGACGCTGTAAGAGAACTGCCTTTTCTGCCTTGTATAGCGTTTCCTTTCTCCCGAAAGATAGCCAAGCGTGATAGAACGGTTGTTATCTTTGGCCATAGCCGAATCCACCATGTCCTGCGTTCCCTGGAAGACTATCTCTCCACCGTCAACGCCCGCCTTAGGGCCCATGTCAATAAGCACGTCAGCGGCCCGTATCATGTCCTCGTCATGTTCGACGACAACGACAGTGTTGCCAAGGTCGCGAAGGCGCCTCAGGACAGCGATAAGACGCTGCGTGTCGCGGGAGTGAAGGCCTATGGATGGTTCATCGAGTATATACAGGGAACCGACAAGGGAACTTCCGAGCGCGGTCACAAGGTTTATTCGCTGGCTTTCGCCTCCGGAAAGGGTGTTTGACGCACGGCTCAGACTCAGATATGACAATCCTACGTCGCTGATATAGCCAAGGCGCGAACATATCTCTGATATGGCCCTATCGGCGATCTGGTGTTCAGTAGGAGTCAATTCGAGATGTTTGAAGAAATCCAGAAGCTCCTCCACGTTCATCTGCAAGAGATCATTTATGTTCTTGCCGCCTATCTTTACATACAAGGCCTCACGACGGAGTCTGCTTCCCCCGCATTCATGACAGTCCGTTCTGCCGGAATAGCGGCTCAGCATATATTTATACTGGATCTTGTAGCGGTTTTTCTCCACCCAGCGGAAGAACTCGTCAATTCCGACTATGCTGTCCTCTTCCCTGGCGGCAGGACGCCCCTCCCATATTATCTTTTTCTGCTGCTTGGTAAGATTGCAGTATGGAGTAAAGATCGGAATCCCGTAACGCTCCGCATTTGTACAAAGCAGATTCTTGAACCATCCCATCTTGTCTCCTCGCCAGCATGCGATAGCGCCGTCATAAAGGGTCTTGCTCTTATCCGGTACGACAAGGTCCTCACTGATACCTATAATCTTGCCTAGTCCTCCGCATACAGGACATGCTCCCAAAGGACTGTTAAAACTGAAAAGGTACTCATCTGGCTTCTTGAAAACCATCCCGTCAGCCTCGAAACGGCTAACAAAACGTTTTATCCGGGGCTCAGGCGTGTCCGTATGGACAAGTAATGAACCGTCACCCTTATTGAACGCTGTTTCGATTGAGGCGTGAATCCTGGTCATGGTATCCTCCCATACAAGTCCCTCACGCTCAACATCACGCCTTACCCTGTCGATAAGTAGATAAACCTCCTGCGGGAAATCCCCACTCTGGGAACGAGTCATCACCTCTTCAATCCTTACAGGTCTTCCTTCGACAAGAAAACGCGTGAAGCCCTCCTCCTTCAAAGAAAGCATAAGCTCTACCTTATCCTCTCTAGCCGCCCATCCAAGGTCGGAGAGTATCATAGCGACGCCCTGATCGGATGAGAATATATAGTCAATCACATCCGCCGCGGTGTGGCACTTGACCTCCTCACCGCTTATTGGAGAATATGTTCGACCTATACGAGCGAAAAGGACACGAAGGTAGTCATATATCTCAGTGGTAGTAGCGATTGTAGAACGAGGGTTCTTGACATTGACCCTCTGCTCAATAGCGATAGCAGGCGGAATGCCCTCAATGCTGTCCACATCTGGCTTAGACATTCTTCCGAGGAACTGCCTGGCGTATGAAGACAAACTTTCGGCGAAGCGTCTTTGTCCTTCAGCGAAAAGCGTATCGAACGCGAGGGAGGACTTTCCTGAACCGGAAATACCTGTTATCACGACGAATTTCCCACGAGGGATGCTTACATCGATGTCTTTCAGATTGTTGACTCTCGCCTTCTTGACAACTATATTTCCGTCTTGCTTCATTTTCCTGTGATAAGACTACAAATTTAGTTAAAAATCCTCAAAAAAATTTGCAGATTCAGTTTTTTGCTGTATCTTTGCAATCGCTTTCCAAAAGAAACGAACTGGTGCGGTAGTTCAGTTTGGTTAGAATACCGGCCTGTCACGCCGGGGGTCGCGAGTTCGAGCCTCGTCCGCACCGCAAAAGCCTGCATTTCTGCAGGCTTTTTTCGTATACGGCACATCGAACGAGCGACCCATCCCCCGAGGGGTGTCAGCGCCAGCTGACGGGGGTTTACGTTATAAGTCGCGCTTGCCCGAGCTTGTCTCGGGCTCGAGCCTCGTCCGCACCGCAAAAGCCTGCAGAAATGCAGGCTTTGAACACATTGATTCTCGTAAGGAGTGTACAGCCATTACAAACTCTTCTATTCAGTCAGTCTATGCTAAGTTAGATGCAAAGTATGACAAGAGTGTAAGAGAGTCGGCTGTGATAGTCCACTCTCTTTTTTGTATATTTGAGGCAAATTAAACATTTAACATATGGGAACCTATAACATTATTAAAGTCGAGATGAATCTCGAAGACATCAAAAATGCTGAACTTGAATACGAGGAAGGCACAGATGTAGATTTAGATAGAGCACTTGAAATATACGAATGCTATATTGATGACTACTACTATGACGGTGTAAAAAGAGAAGAAAAAGAATTTCCAGACTTTAAAAATCATCCTTCTATCACCGTCAAACAGACTACTTTGACAGATGGTAATGAAGTTCATATTTTCCAGTTCTTCTTTGACAAAGACTTAAATTGGTAAGCCCTGTTTTTTTCGATCTTGTTCCTGATATTTGCTTCTGTAAGTGAAGCCTATCAGTTATAGATGGTTTTGTGATTACTTGCAAGTAATTGACTATCGACTAATTATATGTGGAGAGGGTTCGAGCCTCGTCCGCACCGCAAAAGCCTGCAGAAATGCAGGCTTTTTTCGTGTGTGTCAGGACGCAAACACTGCAGGCCCCGGCCTTGTGCTGGGGGGGCTGTGGCCGCCCATGGCCTCATGAATGGGTACCGTCAGGCGGGCTCAGCCCAAGCTGAGACTGTCTGACGGGGGGACGTAGCGCAGCGAAGGCCCACCAGCATGAGGCCGGGGCCTGCCGCTTACAAGCCAATGCGCACCCTTGTGAAACCAAGCAGAACAAAATATGCCCACAGCCATAACGGACTGTGGGCACACTCTAATATATGTGACAAAGGGATTACCTCACATCGAACGCGAAAATATGTCCCTTCTCCGCGCCCCATGTAGAAGTTACCACTACACGGATAGCATCAGCCTCAAGAGGCTCATCGAACTCAATCTTACGCAGACGCAGGATATTCTCATCATCCTCCCACACTGTCTTCCACTCGCCCTTCTTGCCGACCTTCGCCTCCACGCGGAAACCCTTCACAAGCATCTTAGGCATCTCAACCCTCTCAGTCGTTCCCTCGAGCTTACGCATACGCTTGCCTCTGTAAATAAACTCAGAGTCAAACACCAGACGCATTGAATTAACCTTAACCGGCTTCTTCCAAGTATAGGAAAGAGTCTGGTCACCTGGAGCGAGCCAAACGCCGTTATCCTCGCCGTCCCAAATACGGTCAATACCATTACGGACAGGCTCATTGGCAGGATCAGTCTTAGCGGAAAGAGTCATCTCTGAGACATTTCTCCAGCGATATGGAAGCATACAGTCGTCATCCTCGAGCATATCCTGAAGTCTCGCGATATAATCCTTACGGACGCCCGCAGGAGTCGTGTTCTCAGATATCACGATAGAAGCGGCAGTACCTACAGCCTGTCCGAGGAGGGCGCAAGTAGCCATCACGCGGGTAGAAGAGAATCCCATGTGAGTCGCAGAGATATCACGTCCAGCGAACATAAGGTTAGGCACATTGATAGAATAAAGACAATCGTAAGGAATGCCGAAAGGAGAAGGCGCTGTATATTCCGTCGACGCGCGGCCTCTCTTATGGAACGCCTCTGGATCATGATCGTCCAAAGTCCATCCACCATAGGCTACGACATCCTCGAAATGTCCGCCAGTCATGACGTCGTTCTGGGTAAGGATGTGAGGCCCGATGAAACGAGTCGATTCTCTCTTTCCTGGAAGAGAACCGATCCAGTCAAGCTCGTAGTTCTTACAACGGCCGTCCGGATTATTCTTCATATACTCCCACACACCATAGATGATGCGTTTGAGTTCAAACTGGATGTCATTCGCGTCAAAAATAGTGTCAAGCATACCTCCGAACTCCACCCACCAGAAGTTATTGTCCTTAGGCATAGCCTTCTTGTAGTTGAACTTCACACCAGGGATAGTTGACTTCGGCTTATCGAAGTTGAAATCATAATCAGAGAAATGATATGCCCAGTCCGGAGCTACGAAAGGATGATCCTCCTTAGTCTTGCGAAGCTGGATAAGGATGGAGTTACCCATAGTGTAACTGTCGCCCCCTGTCTGAAGGAAGGTCTCACCGAACTCCTCAGGATTCTCCCTTCCACGACGGAACTCCGCGCCGGAAAGTCTGAGGATACCATCTCCCGTACAATCAGCGAAAAGACGGCCCTTGATTGTGTAATACGTGTAAGCATTACTGTTCCATGCCTTCACAGCCGCGATATTCTCCCCGTCCATCACAACGTCATAAACTGAAGTGTTCAGCAAGAGAGTAATGTTCTTTTCCTGAATCACAGTCCAATAAATGGCGTCATCCCAGAGAGTATATCTCTGCAAAGGATTGAAATAGAAATTCTTAAGCTGCATCTCCTCAAGGATACCAGCCTCATAGTTCTGGTCGCCTTTGGCTCCACAGATGCCCATTCTCATCTCGCTGGAAGCATTACCACCGAGCACAGGACGGTCCTGCACAAGAACAACCTTGGCGCCATGGCGCGCGGCCGATACAGCAGCGCACACACCGGAGAGTCCACCGCCGACAACGACGAACTCCGTCTCCATCTCAACACTTTTTGTAACAGGCGAATTCTTATCCGTAAGCATGCCCTGCGCCGACGCGGCGAAGGTCAAAAGGATCAAAGAGATCGCCGAAAATAACTTTTTCATCTTTTATAATTTTACTGATACTTTCTTATTTGACTTGCGGCTCTTCTCCGCCATGAATCCCATCACATGGCTCTCGATAGAAGCGTCGATCGTACTAGTAAGGCGGGTAGGATCCTGCGTAGCCACGGCCTCCACGAAATCTCTGACAAGAGCGAGGTCGCCGCCACCATGGCCGGAACCCTTATACTCAGGAATCTCGCTGACCTTCTTATTCCAGGTCTTAGCCTTGCCTGTACGGAAATCCCAAAGAGTGAACTGACTCATGTCACCCTCAATGAATCCCTTCGTACCCATGATTCTAGTACGGCGTCCACCCCAAGGTGAGAAGGCGTCCATAGTGAATGAGGCGGTCTTGCCCTCCTCGAACACCATATTAGCCACATAATGGTCAGGCTGATCATTATCGCAATGATAAACACACCTTCCATAACCAGTAGTACGGAGTTTTTCCATTATCAATTCATCATCCTTGCTCGGCAGGTCGAAGACATACAAATGTCTTTTCTTGCGCACATAGATGTCGATAGCCGAATATGGGCAAGTATCCTCATAAGGACAGCCGTCGGTGCAGCGCGCAGGGGCGCCCTTAGGAGCGTTCTCCTCCTTGAAGAGCGTAAGGCTGCCGTCAGCGGATATACTCTTGCATGGCTTATCAATGATCCAGCGTAAGATGTCAAGGTCATGGCAAGACTTCGCGAGGATAATAGGAGTAGTCTGCTTAGAATCCCTCCAGTTTCCTCTGACGTAGGAATGAGCCATGTGCGCATACTGGATAGGCTCCATGTGCTGGACACTTACAAGATCTCCTATCGCGCCGCTGTTGACGACTTCTCTGAGAGCAATAAAATACGGAGAATAGCGCAACACGTGGCATACAGCCACGATACGGTTATATTTCTTAGCCTGGGCAAGGATATCACGGCATTCCTTCTCTGTCTGAGCGCATGGCTTCTCAAGTAGAACGTCATATCCGAGCTCGAGAGCCTTCATACATGGCTCATAATGAAGGTCATCAGGAGTAGAGATAACGACAGCGTCAGCGAACTTAGGGACGGCGAGAAACTCGTGATAGTCTCCAAACTGATGCTCTTTAGGAATTCCATGTTTTCCCGCTATGTCAAGCTTCCTGTTCTCAAGGATATCAGACACTCCGACCACCTTAAGATGCTCAGGAAATTTCTCCGCGAATTTCGCATATGTATGACCGCGGCTGCCGGCTCCGACAATCGCGATAGTCACCTGCTTATGAGTATTTGGCTCCAAAGACCTGATAGGCAGAGTAAGGTCATTCAGTTCGCCAGGCACATCATCCGCCAATGGAGCCTCAAATGGACTGGAGGCGTTAGCCGCAGCCGCGTCAATACCCATTCCAGACACCGCGACACCAGCGCCGAAGAGTCCGCAATTTCTCAGAAAATCTCTTCTTTTCATAGTTATTAGTGTTTATATATAAATATCTCGTGAATTTCGTGGTCATAGCCTTCATAAAAGCCTCGAGGCATTCCAAGAATTATCCTCGCTCCCCTATTTGAAAGCACGATAAGCTCATCTTTTGACTTATCGATACATAGCCCCTCAATCTCGCCCGCACGCAGAAAGTCCTTCATCTCCCTATAAACCGTCACATCCGTGCTCACTGGAAGACCGTTCTCCTGCATAGCGCAAGAGCCAGTCTCAGGATAAAGATCACATACATAGAGCCTGTCCGCCTGGTCATATTCAGCGTTACCGTCATCACAAGAGATCAGCATCTTACCGTCAAGATAACAAATACCTTGCTGAAGTCTAGGAGCAGGGCGAAGAGCCACCTTGCCGAAATACTCCCGGCTCTTGATATCATAGCAATAGAGTTCATGTCCCTGCACCCAGTCGGCCATCCATACTCTGCCATGCTCAGCATCGACGGCAAGTCCGCAGACCTCGACTTGCCCGGAAGACGCGTCCCATGGAATTGAATACTTCCATTGAAGGGTCTGGGCATCATACACCGCGACCTGGATGTTCTTGCCTACGCCATCCATGAAAGTCTCTATGCCCGTGTAAATCTCACCATCATAGACATCAATATCCCCGAAATGATTCGCCGCGAGAGTCAAAGAATCAAAAGGGCTCTCATTGCTGGCGACCAGCACTCCTTCCTTGTCATATTTGTAAAGAGCGGTGGAACTGCTGACATAATAGAATTCACTATCAGCGGCGATTCCCTGTCGGCCCGCGACCTCAATGACTCTGTCAAGCGTCCAGGCTGGCGCCTGAGCGGGACTCTGGCAAGAGAGCAGGCATGCCCCTGCCAATAAAAAAGAGAGAGTATATAGGCTTGCTTTCATTTATTTCTGATAAGTGATTCTGAAATCGCAATAGATAGGATAATGGTCGGAGAGGAACTTCACACCATATTTCTCGCTTACAACCGTATAAAACGCGTTTGCGGTACATTTACGGTAGAAGATATGGTCAAGATTATAACGTGGATCCTCAGCTACTTTATAGCACTTCTCAAAACCATTAAAACTTGAATAAATTCCAGGGGA
>JAKSJJ010000044.1 GCA_024398335.1 Bacteroidales bacterium
TGCCATAAGCATTGATGCCGCGAGAATCTTTATTGTCTTCATAGCTTTTGTTTTTTTTACTCGTTTGATTGATAATTCTCTACATATACTCCTTCGTAGATGAGGTAGGAGATGATATCCTCTTGGGACAGTTCCTCTTGTTCATCTTCAAGGAAGTCTTCCGTGTCATAAATGACAAACGGTTCAGTCTGCGGGAGGACGTACTCGCTCAGGAGCAATTCCTGTATGCCTTCTTCCTGCATGGAAGGGGAGGCTTTTCTAAGTATCCATCCTCCGATTGATACAAGGATGAGGAACGAAGCCGCGAGTGCCATGTAAGGAGTGAGCCTTCTGAAGGCAGGGGTTGACTCTCTCTCAACCGTCCTGACATTCGCGGTCACTTTGTCTGTGAGAGAGTTGAAATACCCTTCCGGTACCATGAAGGGAGATTTCTTCAGAACCTCACTTTGCAATATGTCGTTTTCGTTTCTCATTTTTGCCGATTTTCGATTGTTTAGACGCTTGGCCGCGTCAAAGGTTTAAAATATTTTCTGCAATTTTTCTTTAATCTTGTTGTAGGCGAAGTGGTAGGAGGCTTTAAGGGCGCCTACTGACGTGCCTGTAATCTCGGAGATGTCCTCGTATGGCAGCTCGTCGAAGTATCTCATCAGAAAGACGGTCTTCTGCTTTACCGGGAGAGCGTTTATCGCCTTGTGAAGCTCCCTTTGCATGTCGTCTCCGTTAAAGTATGGGTCTTCGTCTATCTTGTTGTTCAGGATGGTCTCCAGTGTCTGGGCCTGGAGCATGGCCTTGAATTTATTTTTCCTTATATAGTTCAGGGCCTCGTTCGTGGCGATCCTGTATAGCCATGTATAAACGGAGGAATTACATTGGAAGGAGGGGAGAGCGTTCCATACTTTCATGAATATATCCTGGACCAGATCGTCAGCGTCCTCATGAGAGCAGGTGTAGCGTCTTACATGCCAATAAAGGCGCTCGGAGTAGGCCTGCGCGATCTCGCTGAAGGCTTGCTCGTAGGCTCCTTTTCGGATGTTTTCTATGATTTGACGCTCGCTCATCTTCCCAAAGTTAGCACATTTTAGACAAGTAAAGTCGTCAAAGGTTTAATTTTATGTTATATCTTTGCATAATGCATGCGTATGCGTGCGAGATTTTGCTTATAAAAGAAGTTAAACATAATGAAAATGAACGCATCGGTAGAAGTTTTGAATCGCGCGGCGGATAACATCCGTATTCTCGCGGCGTCAGCAGTTGAAAAGGCTAAGTCAGGACATCCTGGCGGAGCTATGGGCGGCGCCGATTTCATCAACGTCCTTTATTCACAGTTCCTCGTTGAGGATCCTCAGAATCCAAAGTGGGAGGGTCGTGACAGATTTTTCCTCGACCCTGGACACATGGCTCCGATGCTTTATTCGCAGCTTTGCCTCACAGGAAAATTCACCCTCGAGGAGCTCCAGCAGCTTCGCCAGTGGGGTTCACCTACCACCGGCCATCCTGAGTTCGACGTCATGCGTGGCATCGAGAACACCTCAGGCCCTCTCGGACAGGGCCATGTGTTCGCTATTGGAGCTGCCATCGCCGCCAAGTTCCTCGCTGAGCGCACCGGCAACCCTACATTCGCTAAAGAGACAATCTACGCCTATATCTCTGACGGTGGCGTACAGGAGGAAATCAGCCAGGGAGGCGCCCGTGTCGCCTCTATGCTCGGCCTTGACAACCTTATCATGTTCTACGACTCAAATGACATCCAGCTCTCTACTGAGACTAAGGAGGTCATGAACGAGGACACCGCGGCGAAATACCGCGCTCTCGGTTGGGAAGTGCTCGAGGTCAACGGAAATGATCCTGTGGCTATCGCCCAGGCTATCTCCGCCGCTAAGGCCGTTGTCGGCAAGCCGACCCTTATCATCGGCAAATGTGTCATGGGTAAGGGCGCTCTCAAGGCTGACGGCTCTTCATACGAGGCTAACTGCAAGACTCACGGCGCCCCTCTCGGAGGTGACGCGTACGTCAATACTGTCAAGAATCTCGGCGGAGACCCTCAGAATCCATTTGTCATCTTCGACGAGGTCAAGGCTCTGTACGCTGAGCGCGAGCAGAGACTTAACGCTCTCGTGGCTGAGCGTCACGCTGAGGAGGCCGCATGGGCCGCGGCTAACCCGGAGAAGGCCGCCGCTCAGCAGCAGTGGTTCTCAGAAAAGGCTCCTAAGGTAGATTGGAGCGCCCTCGTACAGAAGGATAACGATGCTACCCGTTCCGCTTCATCGGCTTGTCTTGGTGTTCTCGCCGAGCAGGTTCCTAACATGATCTGCGCATCCGCCGACCTTTCAAATTCTGATAAGACAGACGGATTCCTCAAGAAGACTCAGGCTCTCAAGGCAGGTGATTATTCAGGAGCCTTCTTCCAGGCAGGCGTGGCTGAGCTTACAATGGCATGCTGCTGTATAGGTATGGCTCTTCACGGTGGTGTCATCGCCGCTTGCGGAACCTTCTTCGTGTTCTCTGACTATATGAAGCCTGCTGTCCGTATGGCGGCTCTGATGGAACTTCCTGTGAAGTTCATCTGGACACATGACGCCTTCCGCGTGGGAGAGGACGGTCCTACTCATGAGCCTGTCGAGCAGGAGGCTCAGATCCGTCTTATGGAAAAACTCAAGAACCATAGCGGCAAGCCTTCTATGCTTGTCCTCCGTCCTGCTGACGCCAAGGAGACTACTCAGGCGTGGGCGATGGCCATGGAAAATGTCGCCACCCCTACCGCTCTTATCCTCTCTCGCCAGAATATCAACAATCTCCCTGAGGGCAACGATTACTCACAGGTCGCTAAGGGTGGATATGTTGTAGCCGGCTCAGACGAGAACCCTGATGTCATCCTCGTGGCTACAGGTTCAGAGGTATCTACCCTTGTCGCAGGCGCTGAACTTCTTCGCCAGGACGGCAAGAAGGTACGTGTTGTCTCAGTGCCTTCTGAGGGCGTTTTCCGCAGCCAGCCTAAGGAATATCAGCAGGCGGTTCTTCCTACAGGAGTCAAGAAGTTCGGTATGACCGCGGGTCTTCCTGTAAATCTTCTGGGCCTTGTCCCTGAGGCTGAGGGCGCTATCTGGGGCCTCGAGTCATTCGGTTTCTCCGCTCCGTACAAGGTGCTTGACGAGAAGCTCGGATATACCGCCCAGAATGTTTACGAGCAGGTGAACAAACTCTTTTAAGTAGCAGCAAATACTGTTTGAATGAAAAAAACGAGAAACTTCTGCATTATCGCTCACATCGACCACGGTAAAAGTACTCTGGCAGACAGAATGCTTGAGCTGACCGACACGCTGAGCGCACGTGACATGGAGAACCAGGTTCTCGACTCGATGGATCTCGAGAAAGAGAAGGGTATCACCATCAAGAGCCACGCGATACAGATGGACTATAATTATAAAGGTGAGAATTATACTCTCAACCTTTTGGATACTCCCGGTCACGTGGATTTCTCATACGAGGTGTCCAGGGCGATAGCCTCTTGTGAAGGAGCGCTATTGGTCGTTGACGCGACTCAGGGTATCCAGGCGCAGACAATCTCCAATCTTTATCTCGCCCTTGAGCATGACCTGGAGATTATCCCTGTGCTGAATAAAATCGACATGGACGCCGCTATGGTTGATGTCGTGACGGACCAGATCGTGGATCTTATCGGATGTGATCCTGAGGAGGTCCTTAAATGCTCCGCCCGTACAGGTGAGGGCGTGCAGGCCATTCTCGACGCTATCGTAGAGCGTATCCCTGCGCCGAAAGGCGACCCTGACGCGCCTCTGCAGGCCTTGATCTTTGACTCCGTATTCAATTCTTTCCGTGGAATCATTGCGTATTTCAAGGTTGAGAACGGATGTATACGTGCGGGAGACAAGGTCAAGTTTTACAATACCGGCAAGGAGTATGTCGCTGATGAGGTAGGAGTTCTCAAGATGAAGCTCTGCCCTAGGAAGGAGATTCCTTGCGGTAGTGTAGGATATATAATATCAGGAATCAAGTCGGCCGTCGAGGTGAAGGTCGGTGATACTATCACCCATACTGACGCTCCTTGCGCCGAGGCTATCGCGGGATTCGAGGAGGTCAAGCCTATGCTTTTCGCGGGTATGTATCCTGTCGAGACCGATCAGTATGAGGAGCTGCGCGCCTCGTTGGAGAAATTCCAGCTGAACGACGCCTCGCTGGTTTTCGAACCGGAGTCTTCCTTGGCTCTGGGATTCGGCTTCCGCTGCGGCTTCCTCGGTCTTCTCCACATGGAAATCGTCCAGGAGAGACTTTTCAGGGAGTTCGGCATGGATGTCATCACCACCGTGCCTAACGTATCTTATAAGGTATATACGACCCAGGGAGAATGTCTTGACGTGCACAATCCTTCGGGACTTCCTGCCCCTACGCTTATAGATCATATCGAGGAGCCTTATATACGTGCTCAGGTCATCTCCAAGTCCGATTTCTACGGTCCTATCATGAAGCTTTGCCTTGATAAGCGAGGAATGCTGATTAACCAGCATTATCTGACCGCTGACAGACTTGAGCTCACCTACGAGATGCCGCTTTCCGAAATCGTATTTGACTTCTACGACAAGCTTAAGTCAATCTCGAAGGGTTATGCCTCGTTTGACTATCATATCGTCGGATTCAAGGAGGCGAAACTGGTCAAGCTGGATATCTTGCTTAACGGCGAGCCTGCCGACGCTCTCTCGTCTTTGATACATGTTGACCACGCTTACGATTTCGGCCGTAAGATATGCGAAAAGCTTAAAGACCTTATTCCTCGCCAGCAGTTCGACATCGCTATCCAGGCGGCTATCGGAGCGAAGATTATCGCTCGTGAGACAGTGCGTCAGGTGAGAAAAGATGTGACGGCTAAGTGTTATGGCGGTGATATCACGCGTAAGAGAAAGCTTCTTGAGAAGCAGAAGCAGGGTAAGAAGCGTATGCGCCAGATCGGAACTGTCGAGGTTCCTCAGAGCGCTTTCATGGCGGTTCTCAAGCTCGACTAAGAGGGTCACGCATAAAAACCAAAAAAGGGAATCCTTCACAGGGTTCCCTTTTTGTAACTTGTTTCTCACAAGTTGAGACGAATAAGATTCTTAACCACTGCAAAGGTCGGAATTTTATTTCTCAAATTGTTGTTGTTTTTGTTGTTCTTAGTGTTGTTTTAGCGGTTGTAAGCACGTTGTAGGCACATTTTATGTCTAAAACCATATAATTAAAACAACATTATGGAACTGGATCGTATCCGCTGGGTCCCCAAGGGTGACACTTCAAAATGCGTTTCGCGGAGAGATAAAAACCCTTGATCGGGCCATATTTTTTGAACGCTTCAAGCGCATATTGCGAGCAAGTCGGCGTGAACCGGCAGCATGGTTTCTTGTAAGGGGAGATACAGACCTGGTAGAATCGTATCAGGGCGACAAAGGGGAATACCAGCACTTTCTTCGCTCCTTCTTTAATCTTGCTTTTGTCCATTGCCTGATACTTTATATAGGATCTCATCCATCCAGGTGTTTATCTGTTCCTGGGAAGCGATCTCCTTTGATGTGTACGTGAAAAGTATGTCTATATTGGCGGCGAGCGCTTTTCTAAGGCGGAAACTCTCACGTATGCGTCGCTTGAGGAGATTTCTCTTTACCGCGCGCTTGAAATTCTTTTTGGGCACGGACACCATGAGCCTGGCGTATTCCTGCCCGTTCTGGGGGATGTAACGGAAACGAAGAAAGCCGACGCTGCCCCAACGGCCGTCGGCAAGAAGTCTTTCTATGTCCCTCTTGCAATACAACCTTTCCTCCTTGGAAAGTGTATTCCTTGCAGGGAGGGTCATATTATTTGTTGTTTTCCAGGAAAATCTCGAGAGCCTTCACTACTGAAGGGACGTTGGAGGTGGTATTCGCTTCGATCTCGATAGTAAGACCGGCTTCCTTGGCCGCGTTTACTACGGAGTTGCCGAATGTGATTACTTTCAGGTCGCCCTGCTTGAATTCTGGGAAGTTCTCGCCCAGAGAGCGCACGTCCGCTACATTGTAGAGCACTACGACGTCGTATGCCTTCAGGTCCACATCTTTGATATCCTGAGATACCGGCTTGACGAATACAGCGCTTGTGTAGGCTATCTTCGCGGCGTCGAATGCTTTGGTGATGTTATTGGTAGGCTTTTCTGAGGTCGTTATAAGGAATTTCTCGCCAGCGTGCTTGCTTCCGATCTCCGAGATGATAGACTCTGGGCTTCCGGTGCCGAAGAAAATCTTGCGCTTGCGGTAAACGATGTGCTTCTGGAGGTATTTGGCGACAGATTCAGTGCTGCAGAAATACTTCATTGTCTCAGGGACCTTGACTCTCAACTCTTCGCACATATGGAAATATGCGTCAATCGTTGACTTTGATGAGAAAACGATCGCCGTAAATTCCGCGAGGTTGATTTTCTGGGAACGGAACTCCCTTGAAGAAAGAGGCTCGATCAGGAAGAAAGGCCTGAAGTCTATCTGCGCTCCATATTTTTCAATAATCGCCGTATATGGCGAGCTGACTTGCGGAGCCTGTTGGGAAATAAGTATCTTCTTTGCTGCCATTATCAAAAAATCATTGCCGAGGCTACTAGCAAGCCTGTAGGTAGAAATTCGAGGGCGCAAAGATACAAAAATGTTGAGAACAAATTGCCAGAGCTGGCAAAAATTTGCGTTTTTCTAAGCAAATAAAGGACATAAACCACCGCGCATTCCCAAAGAATGACATTTTTCACGTCCGATTTCTCGCTGCCCAGAAGGGCCATGACTCCGGCTGTCGCCAGGGCGATGATAGTCAGGATAATAAAGAATGTGCGGAAGCAATGGTTGACCGCCTGGTAGTCCTTTGGTCGAAGCGAACGGGGCTGCAGCATGAAGCTCAGGAGTACTTTCATGCCGACATAAAGCAGGGCGACCGCGCATGTGATAAGAAAGCATACCGTCGGGTTGAATAATCCTATGAAACGCGGACCCCAGAGGCCGTAAAATGAGGCGAGAAGGCAGAAGGGGATTATCAGAACGAACGTAATCTGGTCGCGGTCTCCGCTCAGTTTGGCGCTGTTCTCAAGGTTGACGCACTCCTTGCCGCTCCAGACGCAGCCGACAAGTGACGGGATGAGGTTCACGATTCTCTGAAGGGCGGTTATCGAGATGACGAGCGCCACGAATCCGATGATGCACAAAAGGGTGTACTCATCCCATTGCCTGCTGATAATAGAAGAACTGACGTCGGCGCTTTCTGTGGGCAGGAGAAGTTCCCCCGTCTTGAACGCCTCGTCTATGCTTGAAGGTATAGCGGCAAGAAATGAGTTCATGGTTCTAATTTGCGCGTTTGGCTTTATATCCCATTTGCGTAAGAAGTTCGACGACCCTGTCGCGGAAGTCTCCCTGGATGACAATCTGGCCGTCTTTTGCCGAGCCTCCGACCCCGCAACGCATCTTCAGCGTGCGTCCGAGCTCCTGCAGGTCTTCCTCCCTTCCCTTGAATCCGGTGACGAGCGTGACCTGCTTTCCTCCTCTTCCTTTACGGTCTATGCCGACTCGGAGATTTTGCTTTGAAGGATCGGGCGTAGCCTCCTCTTCCTGACTTTCTTCTACGAAATTGAAGTCAGGATTGGTCGAATATACGACGCCTAGGCGTTTTTTCCAGTCGTTGTCTGCCATGTCCAATGGTTTATTTTTGCAAATATAGCACAATCCTTTGTATATTTGTGGGTTTTATAAACGGATATGGATAACAAGAAATTCAAACTTTGGAACATGATATGCGCCGGCGTGGCCTTTGTCGTCTCCGCTGTGACATATCTTCTGACCATAGAGCCTACCGCCTCCTTCTGGGATTGCGGAGAGTTCATAGCGTCATCATACAAACTCGAAGTAGGCCACCCGCCAGGAAACCCTGTATTCCAGCTTCTGGCAAGAGTATTCACTCTTTTCGCTGACCCTCAGCATGCGGCTATGGCAGTCAACGCCCTCAGCGCTATCTGTTCGGCTCTGACTATATTCTTCCTCTACCTCACCATAATCTTCTTGGTGAAGAGGCTTGTCAAGGCCTCTGAGGATGGCAGCTATACTCTGCCGCGCGCCATCGCTATTTTCGGCTCTGGACTTGTCGGAGCCCTCGCTTATTGCTTCTCTGACACTTTCTGGTTCTCAGCGGTCGAAGGTGAGGTTTACGCCATGTCCTCTCTCTTTACCGCGATGGTCTTCTGGGCCATGACAAAATGGTACGAGCAGGCCGACAGACCTGGATCTAACCGCTGGATCGTGCTCATATCCTTCCTGATGGGCTTGTCTATCGGAATCCACCTTCTGAACCTCCTGACTATCCCTTGCCTTGTCTTCTTGTTCTATTTCAAGAAACGTGAGAACGGGGATTACAGTTTCAAGGAATATTTGGGAATATTCGCGCTCTCATGCGTCATCTTGGCGGTGATCCTTTTCTTGATCATCCCTTATCTTCCGAAGATCGCCGCTCGCTTTGACCTGTTCTTCGTCAATAGCCTGCATCTGCCGTTCAACACCGGAGCCGCCTTCTTCATGATTGTGCTCCTGGGCCTGTGCTTCTACGGCCTTTTCTATACCTTGAAGAATGAGAAAGTGCTCGCCAACACTATTCTTTTGTGCTTCACCACCATCGTGATAGGCTTCTCTCTCTTCAGTATCTGCATCATACGTTCCGCCGCGAAGACTCCGACTAATGAGTATCAGCCTGATAACCCTTTCACTCTGGTGCGCTACCTCGGACGAGAGCAGTACGGCAGCAACCCTCTCATCTATGGCCAGTACTTCGGCGCTCCGTACGAGATCAAGACCTCGAAATATTGGGCTCCGCTGGGTGATAAATATGTATATGTAGATTCTCCATTGTCGCTTCGCTACAAACCTCAGGGCAAGATGTTCTTCCCGAGGATGTGGAGCTCGGATGAGAAGCATATAAGGATGTACCGCTCTTACATGAACGGTGGCGGACGCAAAGTGTCCGGCTCTCAGTATTCAAAGCCTACATTCGGCCAGAACCTCGCGTTCTTCTTTGATTATCAGATGAACTGGATGTACTGGAGGTACTTCATGTGGAACTTCGCCGGAAGACAGAATGATATCCATAGCCCTACGCCGGGAAATGTCTTTGACGGAAACTGGGAGTGCGGAATAGGCCTTATCGACCGCCTGCGCCTTGGCGACCAGAGCGAGGCTCCTGCATATCTTGCCCAGAACAAGGGAAAGAACCACTACTTCCTTCTCCCGTTGCTTCTAGGTCTTATCGGTATCTTCTATCAGTTCTCTAAGGACAGGAGAGGCTCATGGCTTACTTTCCTTCTTTTCTTCATGACAGGAATCGCTATTGTCCTTTACCTGAACCAGCCGCCTTACCAGGTAAGAGAGCGTGATTACGCTTACGCCGGGTCGTTCTACGCGTATTGTATATGGATAGGAATGGCTGTGGCGGCTGTCTATGGATGGCTGGAAGAACTCCTGGAGACCAAGAACGAGGAGACCAAGGCCGCTGTGGCTTGCGCTACGTCTGTCGTTCTGATGGGTGTTCCTGTACTTATGGGAGCCCAGAACTGGGATGACCATAACCGTTCACATCGTTACACCACCGTCGAGATAGCCTCGAACTACCTCAACTCTGTCGGTCAGAACGGTATCCTGGTGACCCACGGCGATAATGACACCTTCCCTCTGTGGTACGCCCAGGAGGTCGAGGGCATTCGTCCTGACGTACGTATCGTGAATACCTCCCTTCTCGGAACTGACTGGCATATTGACCAGATGAAGTGGGCATGTAACGAGTCCGCTCCTCTGCCTCTCAGCGTCGAGCCTAAGCAGTATCTTTACGGAACGAATGAGTGGGTGTATATCAACGATACGCGCGATACTATTATTGACATCAAGACAGTGATGGACGTCTTCAAGCATCCGGACGCCAAGATTTCTTACGCGAGCGGCCGCAAGGAAGACTACATCATGTCTCGCAAGATCCGCGTGCCAGTCAATAAGGAGAATGTCCTTAAGTACGGAATCCTTCCGGAGAAGTTCGCGGATGTCATACCAGACTACATCGTCCTTAACATCTCTAAGGACAAGGAATACTTGAGCAAGCCTGAGCTTTTCATGCTCGACCTTCTCGAAGGATACCAGTGGGACCGTCCAATCAACATGCTCAGCATGGGTGGAGACATCAACATGGGCATCAAGGAATATCTCATGTATGACGGCTTCTCGTATCGTTTCGTCCCTGTCAAGACCAAGACCAAGAGCTCAGCTCCGGGCTTTGTTGACATCGAAGACCTTTACAGGAAGATGACAGACGGCACCTTCAAGTGGGATGCTCTCAAGAGGACTGATTATTATGTCGATTATCAGAACTTCTACACATTCTGCGGCGTAATGTCCCAGCGACAGCTCTTTGTCAATGTGGCTAAAAAGTGCATGGCCGAGGGACATCCGGACTGGGCTCTGAAGCTCATGGAAAAGTGCGAGGAGTGCGTTCCGTACGAGAATTTCCCTCTTGACATTCAGGACCTCGGTTTCTCAAACGAGCTGATGATACTTGAGATCATCGGTATTCTCTATGACCTTGACCAGACTCAGAAAGCGGATGAGCTCGCGCAGAAATTCTGCGATGAACTCAGCCAGAGTTCAAAGTTCTATATGGAGTTCTACGAATACGCCAAGGATGATTTCGAGCAGAGCTGTCAGTATGTCTATTATGTGCTTGACGTTCTTGACCAGAATGGTCGTAAAGATCTCTCAAAGAAGATAGAGGCTCAACTCAAGTCAAAATTGGAGATTTAAAATTTATACGTAAATTTGCCGTGCCGACCTCTCATCGGCCGGCCATTGGAGAGATGCTCGAGTGGCTTAAGAGGCACGCCTGGAAAGCGTGTATACGCCAAAAGCGTATCGGGGGTTCGAATCCCCCTCTCTCCGC
>JAKSJJ010000045.1 GCA_024398335.1 Bacteroidales bacterium
ATTGCCGCGATGCCGATGTCCGCATTCCTTGCGGGAGCGAGAAGTTCAAGCTCCCTCATGATTTATTTGAGGGCCTGGAGCTGCTGCTGAGCCTGCTGGCCGTACTTGACGTCTCCTGTGAGCTTGCCATAGTACTCAGCGGCCTTAGCCTTGTTGCCAGCTTTCTGGTAAGTAGCGGCGATAGTGAAGATGATGTCACTCTTGTCGCCTGCGCTAGGGTTGACCTCGAGGTACTTCTCATAGAAGTTGATAGCGTCCATTGGCTTGCCGAGCTTCATTGAAGCGGAAGCTGCTACCTTGCATGCGTTCGCGCTGGCTACATAGTCGTTAGACTTGACTGCGTTCTCGAGTGCCTCAGCGGCGTTGCCTCCCTTGAGGGCTGCGCTTGCCTTCTTGAGGAATACAGTTGAGAGCTTCTTGTTAGCCTCTGCCTCCTTACCGTTGGCTGCTGCTGACTCGTATGCGGCGATGGCCTCGTCCATGTTACCGAGCTTCTCCTGTGCGGCGCCGAGGTTTACATATGCCTGGCCGTTAGCTGGATTGATGGCGATGAGCTGGTTGAGAGCCTCAACTGCTCCGGCGAAATCCTGTGCTTTAAGAAGAGTACCGGCCTTTCTGTTGATAGCGTCTGGAACGAGTTTCTTAGCCTTGTCAGCGATAGATGTCTCGCCATAAGATTCTGCTACCTCTGCAACCTCGTTGAGTTTTGCGACAGCCTCGTCATATTTCTTTTCGTTGATAAGGTTCTTGCCCTGGCTGAGCATGATCTGAGGGATAGCGCTCTGGCAAGCGACCGCGAGCTCGAGTCCTTCGTCACCGCACTGCTCCGCGATGGAGAGAGCCTCTTTGAATGATGAAAGAGCGGTGTCGAAATCTCCACCCATCCATGCCTCGTTAGCTGCTTTTGCGATCTCGGTAGCTTCCTTCATGTCCTGAGCTGATGCTGAGAATGCGGCGAGAAGAGCCGCTGCTGCGATAAGGATAATCTTCTTCATAATATTGTAGTTTTTAATTTGTTTCCTCTGTTAAACGGTACATGAATTGCAAATGTAGCAAAAATTTGTTTTAATTTTGCATTCAGTAGTAGTAAATGTCATGAGGACACGTTTGTTATCGGCGGTTTTGCTTCTGGTCGCCTTTTCCCAGTTCTTGGAAGCTCGTGAGTCATTGCCTTCTTTAAAGGCGGATCCGGCTGTCCAGGAAGGCGTCCTGCCTTGTGGAATAGGCTATCTTATCGCAGCCAATCCTTCGGTCAAGGGCGTCGCCGATATAGCTTTATTGCAGAGAGCGTGCCAAAATGAAATCACAGTTTCCCAAAACTACCCTTTCCTGCAGGGGAGAAGCCTCTCTGACTTCCTTTCCGGCAAAGGGGTCGTGCCTGGAGTGAAAGGATATGCTGAACGCCTGGGAGACAATGTGTTATATCATTTCAAGGATGTCCCTGTAGCGGCTGGTGACGCCTGCCTTGACTCCCTTGTCCTGACGGTATTCCGTATAGCTGAAAAATCTTCACAAGAATATAACTTTTTAGGTACATCAGGCCAGACAATCATCATCGCGGGCGATGTCGATAAAGCCCAGGTGCTTACAAAATTGAAGCTGTTGTCACTGATTGTGCCGCGCAGAAACGTCCAGATTCCGGACTCGGTACCTACATTCGAGGCTACCACCGCTGTCAATTGTGAAGTCAAGGGAGGCTCCTCTCTGGCTACGAGGGTCAAGATAGAGTTCAAACTTCCATGCATGCCGAAGAGCCTGCGCCCGACTGTAGTCGCTCACATCGGAAATCGTCTTGGACTCGTGTTCGAGCGGGCGCTCGCCTCGTCTCTGGGTAAGGAATTGAGTAATAAGAGAATCCCGTGCTCGTCCTTGTGTGTGACGGCGGATACCCGGACCTTGTTTGACGGTTATGATTGCTATTCGCTCCAGGCGGATGTGCTGCCTTCTGATGTCGACGCGTTCGTGGCTTCCGTGTCTTCCGTGCTCTCGAAGGTTTTCACCGAAGGGCTTTCCTACAACGGTTTTAAATATGTGTCCGGATGCGTAGATGACTACGTCAGTGAGTTATACTCGACGGTCGACGGTAATAAGGAGTATGTAGACAGGTGCGTGGCCCATGTACTCTATGGTACAGACCTGTCCTCACCAGCGCAGAGGGCGCAGTTCTTCCGCTCGAAAGACTTGGCGGATTCAACGCAGATCAGGGCGGTGAACCGTTTCTTCACGAATTTCCAGAAATCGGCCCAGACTTCGATCACGTGCAGGGGAGGCGCTCTGACAAAAAAGAACGCCCAGCATATCTTATCTGTCTATGCTTCATACGCGGATTCCTCGTCGGTGTCTGAAGCCGGAGTGAATCTGTCTGACACCGTCAATCTCGCCTCCGCCTCGGATAAGCCTTATAAACCTTCGAAAATACGCACGGATTCTTTCACCGGGGGGAAGCAGTACACCTACCCTTCGGGATTGAATGTCATCTACAAGAAGATGGCGACGAAGGGACGCCTCTATTTCAGCCTCGTATTCCCTGACGGAGTGTCCGGAGTCGATTCTCTAAGGCAATCAGAGGCTCCGTTCCTTCAGGATTATTTCAATAATTTGTCCGTAGGTGCTTTGAGCGGAGATTCTTTCCGTCGTCTCATGGAAGGATGCGGGGTGAGGTTTGAATGCTCTGTCGGGGCGTCAGATCTTGTCATCAGCGGCACCGCCACATCGGCGGGAAGACTTCCGTTGATTCTCAGCGCTCTTGTCAGTCTTTCCACGGACTCATCCATGGTAGATGATAGCTATGTGTATGACTGTCAAAGAGTTTTCGTCGTGTCCGCGGAGGCTGAGGGCCAAAGGATAAGGCGCGAGATGGACAGAAAACTTTTCCCGGACAGCGAGTTCACTTTGTTCAAGACCGAAGAAGGCTTGTATCAAGACAGCGCGTCACGTGCCAGGGCTCTTTTCAAGAAGGCATTGTCTCACTATGATAAGGCTGTACTTTTCCTCGCCGGAGATGTGAATGACTGGGAGGTGGAAAAGGTTCTAAGACAGTACGTTGGGCTTTTCCCGTGCTCCGGCGCTTTAAATAGGAGTGACTGGACCCCGTTCAGGATAGCTTCAGGTACATCCACTATCAGCTCTAGCGGTGACGAATGTATGATTATCTCCCGCGGCGGCTGCTTGTTACCTGTGACAGCGGAATCCTTGCTCGCGTCCCAGATAGCGGAAATGGCTTTGTCGCGCCAGCTAGCTATTGACTTGGCGCCTCACGGGATGACTTTTGATCTGACCCTTCGCGGCGACCTTGTCCCTCAAGATAGGTTTGAGTTTGACTTGAGCCTTCGTTATCCTGGGGCGAAATCCGCTGATCTGTATCCACGTGCCGCTTTGAAGGCGGCTCAAAAGGCTCTGTCGGAGCTTTGTGACGGGGCTTTGACTGACGCGGATTTCGCTTTATACCGTAAATTGCTGACCGGACAATATGAGGCCAAGGTAAAGACTCCTCAGTATTGGGAGGAAGCTGTGCGTGTGCGTTTCGCCTATGGAAGGGATCTGGGGTCAAAGCCGCTGGAGAGAATCAAGGCCCTGACCAAGGATGATGTCCTATCTGTCCTTAAGGGACTCAGGGACGGCGGTTGTGTAGAATGTATTGTAGAATAAAAAGTATATGAGAGAAAATTATAGCGCTATCATACAGATAGATGAAGTGTTGGTGTCATCTGATATATTGACGGAGTGCTTCGCTTGTGATTCTCCGAAGTGTAAGGGCTGCTGCTGTATCATAGGAGACAGCGGGGCTCCTCTGGAGGAGGTCGAGATCGAGGCGATAGAGAAAAACTACGAGATTTTCTCTCCTATCATGAGAGAGCAGGGACGCGCGGCGGTTGACGCCAAGGGCTTTTTCGAGGTGGACATGGATGGAGATCTCGTGACACCGCTAGTCGAGGGCAGCGAAGAGTGCGCCTACTGCCACTTCCTGGAGGATGGCTCATGCCTTTGCTCTATGGAGAGGAAGTGGTTCGCGGGGGAGGGGGATTTCCGCAAGCCTATCTCATGCTGGCTTTATCCTATCAGGGTCACTAAGCTTCGCAACGGCATGCTGGCGCTTAACCTGCACCGTTGGGATATATGCAAAGACGCCTTCGCCAAGGGTAAGGCGGAAGGCGTCAAGGTATATCAGTTCCTAAAGGAGCCTCTTATCCAGTTCCTGGGAGAGGATTTCTACGAGGCTCTGTGCGCTGCGGCTAAGCAGTACGATTAGGGGATTATTCCTCGGAGTTGAATTTGTGCTCCAGGTACATTATCAGAGCGGCAAGGTCTTTGCGTAGTCCCTCGGCGGCGATGCCGTCCTCGCTCTGGGTGAAGGTGATTCTGTCCTCCCACATACGCAGAAGTTTCATGCCGAAGTCCCTGCGGCGGAAGGTCATCACTCCTGAAGGAACGCCTTCTTCGTTAACGGAGGTTGTGTCTGACTCGAGTTTGAATCCGTGCTCTTCCATGGCCGTCTTAAGCTTGTCTTTCAGCATAGGGAGCGTGCCCGGAAGCCTTACGGAGCGGGTCTGCCAGCCGAATTTAGGGTAGATGGCTGAAAGGAGGGCGAACATTATGGCGATTTGCCATATGGAGTCGTAGCCGTTGCGGAACATTGTCTGCACGTCCTTATCGACAATCCCGCATACCGCGAGGACGGTAAGGATCGCGGTGGTCAGGAAACAGAAATAGAAAAAGTATTTTACGGCACGGATGCAGTATCTCATATCAAGTCTATTTAGCAAGTGTCGCGAATGTACGAATAATTATTATTTTTGCACTTTATAAAACAGATTCGAAATGGAAGAGAAGAATTTAAAAAATGTGATGATAGGCCTTTTGGCCCTCGTAGCTATCCTCGCCGGCGTGCTCGGCTATATTCTTGTCCAGAAAAATAAGCTTGTGCAGGACCTCAATGTCGAGAAGGGGGAACTGACAGAGCAGCTGGTGGCTTTGCAGAACGACTATGAGTCTTTGACTTCTGACTATGAGTCTATCAACGACTCCCTCAGGATTTCCCAGGAGGAGGTCGCCCAGCTCATCGAGAGGGTCAAGAAGACCGAGGCGACCAACAGAGCGAAGATGAGACAATATGAGAAGGAGCTCGGAACTCTGCGCAGTATCATGAGAAATTATATCGTGCAGATAGACTCGCTCAACACTCTCAACAAACAGCTTACCGCCGAGGCTGCCGCCGCGCGCAAGGATGCCGCTGAGAGCAAGAAAAAGTCTGAGAACCTCTCTAAGCAGGTGGAGAGCCTTTCCGGCCAGGTGGCCGCAGGCGCTGTCATCAAGTCAAGTGGCCTCAGGATCGAGGCGTACAACGGCTCAGGCCAGACTACAGACCGCAGCAGCCGTGTCACTAAACTCATGGCAACGCTTTCACTCGTGGCTAACGACCTCGCCGCTCATGGCCCTGTAAGAGTATATATCGTGGTTAAGGACCCTGACGGAAACGTCCTCAAGAACGGCAACTCTCGTTCATTCACCAGCGGCGGCGCCTCATACGTCTGCTCCGCTTCCCGTGAGGTCGATTATGAGGGTAATGAGGTGACCCTCAGCATCTATGTCAACGATATCCCTGAGTATGTGAAGGGTATCTATACCGTCCAGGCATTCACTTCTCAGTCTTTCCTCGGATCGGCTGAATTGCTCCTGAGATAATTTGGTCTATATACACGTCCCGTTCTGCGAAAGCTTCTGCGTCTATTGCGGATTCTATTCGGAGATATGCGCTCCGGGAGCCCGCGGATGGGAGGCGTACACCGAAGCGGCGATATCTGAGATTAGCCTCAAGCGGGAGCAGATAAGGCTCTCGGTCGCTCAAGGTGTAAATACTATATACATTGGAGGAGGTACCCCGTCGGTGCTTCCTCCTGCTGCTTTAAGGCGAATCGTCGAGGCTGTGCGGGAGATTGTCAGCGACGAGGGGCCGATAGCGGAATTCACGGTGGAGGTCAATCCTGAGGACATCGTAAGGCGGGGGCCGTCGTTCGCGGCGGAGCTTCGCTCGATGGGCGTAAACCGTATCAGCATGGGGGTCCAGTCATTTGACGATAAGGTTTTGGGCTGGATGAGGCGAAGGCACAGCGCTCAGGGCGCCAAGGAGGCGTTCCGTATTCTGCGCCAGGCGGGATTCGACAACATCAGCATAGATCTTATATTCGGAATCAATCTTGAGTCTATTTCCGACAGGCCGGCCGATCTGATATGGCGGGAAAGCATAGAGGAGGCTCTCGCCCTGGATCCGGAGCATATTTCGGCGTATCAGCTCTCGATAGATCCTCAGAGCGCCCTCGCTTCAATGGTAGAGAAAGAACGATATTCTCTTCTTGACGAGGAGAGCTGCCGAAGGCAATATGAAATCTTGTGCGAGACTCTCGAGAAGGCGGGATATGAGCATTATGAGATATCCTCGTTCGCGAAAAAGGGCAGGCGTGCGATGCATAACAGCGCATATTGGACTCATCTTCCGTATGTAGGGATAGGTCCCGCGGCGCATGGTTTTGTCCAGGGACGGCGAAGCTGGAACGCTTCGGATATAAAGCTGTGGCTGAAGGGTGAAGGCTCGGGTTATGAGACTCCCGACAAGGAGCAACTCGACATGGAGACCTTGATGCTTGGCCTTAGGACTTCTGACGGGCTGCCGGAGAGTTTCCTTGAAAGGGTGTGTGAGCCGTCCTCGCTCAGGGAGGAGCTCGCTTCCGCCCATTTGGAAAAGTCTCTGATTAGTGGTAACTTGCGGATTCCAGAAAAGGACTTTTTTATTTCTGATAACATTATAGAAAAATTGATATGAAAATTCTCAAATCATTCGTCGCGCTTTGCCTTATGGCTATGCCGGCGATCGTGAACGCGGTGGAGATTGTTCCCGCACCGGTTTCAAAAACAGAATCAGGCGCGCAGGTGGCTGTTCCCGCGAATCCTGTGATCTATGCTCCGGACGCTCAGTTCGCGGCTCTCGCGAAGACATATATCGAGCAGATCAGCAGGCCGAAGTCTCTCAAACCTGGCGTTTATGACATTCTTCCGGACCCGACTTCAAAGAAAATCACCGCTCATGCGGCATTGAAGAGGGTTGTCTCCGATCTTGCCATGCCTTCTTTCAAGGTCAGCAAAAAGGTAAAAGGCTCGTTCGTGCGCTTTGTCCTTGACGAGGCCCTTGATATGGAGGAGTACAACCTTGACATCACCCCGGAGAAAGGCGTTGTCATTGAGGGTGGCTCGGAGCGCGCCCTTTGGTGGGGTCTTCAGTCTTTGACCCAGATTCTTATGCAGGGTACTGTCGAGAACGGAAACATCGTATCTATCCCGGCGGTCTCTATCAACGACAAGCCTCATTTCGCATATCGTGGCGCCATGCTCGACTGCTGCCGTCATTTCTTCACTGTCGATCAGGTAAAGGAGTGGATAGACATCATCGCCCTTCACAAGATCAATATTTTCCATTGGCACCTTACTGAGGACCAGGGCTGGAGGATTGAAATCAAGCAGTATCCTCTTCTGACAAAGGTCGGTTCAGTGCGTGAGGAGACCCAGGTAGGCAAGGACCGCACCGTGGGTAATGGCGATAAGACACCATACGGAGGATATTATACCCAGAAGCAGATAAAGGAAATCGTCGCTTACGCCGCCGCACGTCACATAGACATCATCCCAGAGATTGAGATGCCGGGCCATTCAGTCGCCGCCCTGACAAGCTACCCTTGGCTCGGTTGCGTGGGTGAGGGCTATAAGGTCCGCACTACTTGGGGTATCAGCGAGGATGTTCTTTGCGTAGGAAAGGAGTCTACATTTGAGTTCCTTGAGAAGGTGCTTGACGAGGTCTGCGAACTGTTCCCATACGAGTATATCCACATCGGAGGTGATGAGGCTCCACGTGTCCGTTGGAAATCTTGTCCTGACTGCCAGGCTAAGATGAAGGAACTCGGCTTTGAGACCGAGGCCCAGCTTCAGTTCTACCTTCTTCAGAGAATAGAGAAGTACCTTAACGCCAAGGGTAAGAAGATCATAGGTTGGGACGAGATCCTTGAGGGAGGCGTGACTCCTTCAGCCACCGTCATGTCATGGCGCGGAGCGAAGGGAGGTATCAAGGCGGCCCTTCAGGGTAATGACGTCGTCATGACTCCGAACTCTCATTTCTACCTTGACTACCCTCAGACTAAGGACCCTGAGGCCAATAAAGAGGGATATGTCCCTAGACATTATCTTCCATTGAAGACCTGCTACTCTTTCGACCCTTACGATCAGCTTGACGAGGACGCCAAGGCTCATATCAAAGGCGTCCAGGCCAACACTTGGTGCGAGTATATCAGGACCTTCGACCATGTCCAGCACATGGATCTGCCTCGTTTCGCCGCTTTGGCCGAGGTGTCATGGAGCGAAGAGCGCGACAGCTACGAGAACTTCCTCGCCAGGGTCGCCGCGGCTCTTGTCCCTGCATACGAGTATCATGGATATGTGTATGCTCATTACGCTTTTGACGGAATAGAATAGTTTAAGATGTCATCTCTTCATTTCAACAGAATCGAGTCCTTGCGCTCTCTTATGAGGCGCGGGGGATGGGACGCTGTCATCATCACCGGCACCGACCCTCACGGCAGTGAGTATCCCGCTTCGAGGTGGAAACAGGTCGAGTGGATTTCCGGTTTTACGGGCGAAGCGGGCGATATTGTCGTCACGGCGGACCATGCCGGTTTGTGGACGGACACCCGTTATTTCATCCAGGCGGTAAGGGAGCTCGAGGGCTCAGGCGTCGCCCTTCATAAGATGAGAGTCCCCGGTCAGGTGAGCATCCCTCAGTGGCTGGCCGAGAAGTTCCCGGAAGGGGCGAGAGTGGCGGTGGACGGCCTTTGCCAAAGCTACGAGGCCATATCGGCGTTGGATTCTTTTGAGATCGTGGATGTGCCGGACATGCTCTCAACTCTATGGAGTGAGCGCCCGGACATTCCTATGACTCCTATCGAGACTCTCAGTGAGGAGGAGGTCGGCAAGAGCAGGGGAGCGAAGCTTGAGAGCTTGCGAGGCTTTCTTGACTCTAAGGATTGCACTGCCATGCTCGTGACCTCGCTGGACGAAATCGCCTGGCTTTTGAATGTCCGCGGAAGCGACATTGACTATAACCCTCTTGTCATATCCTATCTATTAATAGGTAAGGAAGAGGTCAGCTGGTTCGTACGCAAGGATAGCCTCGAAGACCTGGATCCCGATACTTTGGACAGTTTCGAGGAGCTGGAGGCGGATGGCGTCTGCATCTGCGGGTATAGCGACCTGGCCGCCGGACTTTCCCAGGAGCAGGACCGCTACGACCGCATCTTCGTGGATCCTTCTACCCTTAATTATACAGTAGGAAAGCTCGTCGCTGAGATATATGGTGAGGACAGCATAGTCTGGGGCCGCTCGCCTGTGGTTCTCGAGAAATCGGTCAAGAACGAGGTTGAGATCGCAGGTTTCCGTGAGGCGTATTACGAGGACGGCATCGCTTTGGAGAAGTTCCTTTTCTGGCTTGAGCAGAAGGTCCAGGATGGGGAAGTGGATGAATGGGAGGCTTCTCGTAAGCTCACGTCCCTCAGAGCGGAGATTCCGGGATATAGGGGCGACAGTTTCGAGAACATATCAGCATACGGGGCGAACGCCGCCTTGCCGCACTATGTGACTCCGGAGAAGGGTTCCGCCAAGATTCTTCCGCATGGACTATATCTCGTGGATTCGGGCGGACAGTATATTTTCGGAACGACGGACATCACAAGGACGGTCCCTATGGGTGACTGCACCCGTCTTGAGATGGAGGATTATACCTTGGTGCTCAAGGGCATGATTGATCTTTCCATGGCTGTCTTCCCTTACGGCACGTCTGGCTCGCAGATTGACGCCTTGGCGAGAATGCCGCTGTGGAAGGCTCATCGTAATTTCGGCCACGGCACTGGCCATGGCACAGGCTTTTATCTTTGTGTCCACGAGGGGCCGCAGGACATTCGCCAGAACCATAACGCTCAGCCATTGCTGCCGGGCATGGTGACTTCAAATGAGCCGGGCATCTACCGCGAAGGTTTGCATGGAATACGCCACGAGAATGTGGTGCTCTGTAAGGAGGCCGGAGAGAATGAGTTCGGCCGCTGGCTGGAGTTCGAGACCCTCTCCCTCTGCCATATAGACACCGCTGCTATTATCCCTGAGCTTCTGGGCGAGCAGGAGATAGAATGGCTCAACCGCTATAACGCTCATGTGTATGAGAAACTCTCGCCACGCTTCTATGGCGAGATGAAACAATGGCTCCGGGAAAAGACATTGCCTTTGTAGTGCCTCTGAGCGCCTGCAGCCCTCCTTCTGGGGCCGTCTCGCTGCGCTCGACCCCACCATTCGCTTCGCTCATGGTCCCCCCTCTTACGATGCCGAGGGTCGGGAGGGTGTTTACAGCGAGCATTTTTATGCTCGCG